>JANQLI010000260.1 GCA_028280675.1 Alphaproteobacteria bacterium | reverse complement strand
TTGGGCGAACATACAAGAGAAATCCTGTCCGATTTAGGATATAACAAAGGTCAGGTGGACGAACTCATCAGCAATGCAATCATCCGCGTGGCTTAAGTTGCAAGGAACCTCAATACGAAGGACTGGCACATAATCCGTTTTTCTCAGCGGCATAAACTCTATTACATCGCACCGAGTTCCATACTCGCCGCAAGAAACAACGCAGCAGCACCGGCAGAAGACGTAGCCCGGAAGTGGTTCCAAAAGGTCCACCGCCTCGCATAGAAACCCCAATATTCCTCTGCTTCAGCGCTGGTGTAGTCCATTCCATCGAGCCGCTGATTCATTGGCACATTGCAAAACATGGTCACGAGAAAAACGCCGGTGAAGTAGAGTGCACTGGCTGCCAAAACGTAACCCGCCGCCGGACCGGACATTTGTGTTAAGGCGACATAAGCGAGGTAAGGTGAAAGCGCCGACAGCCCCAGCAACAGCACCATAAAAAGCGTCGCAAACACTTTGCGGTTGATGATTTGCATGGCTTCGATACCGCCGCGCGGCTCTGTCGCAGCCAGTGACCGCATCACAAAGTCCGAGAAGGTTAAAAACACACCGGAGACAAGCCCACAGGCCAACACCGCGCTTTGGCAGACGATCAACATATTGCTCATGTTCATTTTCACGCTCCTTGATAAGCGTCGCTTGCAAATCGCCCGCCACGCAAGCTCGTCAGTACGCCTAAACAGGCGAGCCCCATCAAAATTTCCAATGCGGTCGCGCCGATCAACATTTCCGATGGCATCCCATCCATCGCCATGCTCAGAAGCCGCGACAGGCCGTAAGAAAGATAGACGAGCGAAGCCACCACCGCCGCGGTGAATGTCAGCTGAGAAATCACAGCCCCCAAAAGAACCACAAGGCTTAGCGCCAGCAACACCCCGCCGAACGCCCGCATTTCACTCATCAGGCTTGCGTTTCCATCAAGCACAATGCCGGCGGAACCATGAAAAGCATCCGGAATCAAAAGCATGGCCAGCCCGATGCCCAAGCCGACCAGCCCGCCCAAAGCCAAAATCGCTCTTTGCATTATCGCCTCCTCAGATCACAGCTTGACACAATGTCAATTGACACGATGACAAGTAAGCCTGACTTGACATCATGTCAAGAGCAAAATTTGGGGCGCTATGGACTTCGGATGAGTTCGTATGGTCAAACAAATCAAGACCGTCATCACCGGATTTATTCCGGTGATCTAATGGACGGCCAAAGGGTTTGAGTCGCATGCCAGCACGTTCGCCAGCGGTAAAGCGAGTGGATAGCCGGAACAAGCCCGGCTATGACATTCAGAAGTCAATCCCGCTTACTGAAGTCACCTTAGTCATTCGCCGACGACGATCGGCCTGCCTACGCCGAAGCGAAGCTCCGGCTTCGCGCGGGCAGGCGAATCCAACCTTCAGTCGGAATAGCCGTTTGAAACATGAACGTTGGAGCAAACGGAGGGTTGGATCCCCGGCTCGCGCGTTCATACCTTCTTGAAGCTCCACAGGAGCTTCAAGATCCGACCAAAGGTCGGACCGGCACTTCACCGCGCCCGGAGATGACAGACTTGATAAATGGCAAGTCATCATCATAAACCAGACAGTAGTAGGGTTCACCCGAGGATGACGCAGCAACAGGGGTTGGTGATTGCGCAGATCCGGGAGCGCTTTCCGGGATGACACATTTTCATTCAGCTTTAGAAGACCGAAACAATGCAACCAAGAACCGGCGGTTTGCCGTTGCCATTGCTCACGCTATTGAGCATTGATGTGCCTTGGAACATCAATGCGAGCGGAGAAAGACATGGGCACACGAGACGGAAGAGTTGCAGGCAAAAGAACAGTGGTCACCGGCGGCAGCCGCGGAATTGGGCGGTCGATTGCACTGGCCTATGCCAAAGAGGGCGCAGACATTTTTCTCGTTGCAACCAACGAAGAAAAACTGAAATCCGTAAAAGGCGAAGTCGAGGCGCTCGGTGCATCAGCCGACTACACCGTCTGCGACCTTGCTGACGATACGCAAGTGTCGGCCATGTTTGATAAAGCGCTCACGTGGCGCGATGGGATCGATGTCTGGGTCAATAATGCCGGGATCTATAACGGTAAACCTTTTACCCAATACAGCTACGAAGACATTGATCAGGTGATGAAGGTCAATGTCTATTCCGTGTTTCGCGCGATGCAATTGGCGCTAGATCATATGGGCGCGCGCGGATCGGGCAAGATTGTCAATATCGCTTCGACGGCGGGCAAATGGGAAAGCCCCAACCAGGCCATCTACAACACATCCAAACATGCCGTCGTCGGCATGACGCGGTGTGCGGCACTCGAATACGCCGCCAAGGGCGTTAATGTAAACGCAATCTGCCCCGGCCTGGTCGATACGGACATGCTATCGACTTTGCAAACCAGCGCAGCGGCGTTAGGTGTCGAACTTGAAGAAATGCAAAAGATGGTTTTGAGCCGCGTGCCCATGGGCCGCTTCTTGGCGCCGGAAGAAATCGCACATATCGCCGTCTATCTTGGCAGTTCGGAATCCGACGGCATGACCGGCCAAACCATCACCATCTCCGGCGGCATGCGCATGGGATGAGTTTCGTCGTGTTGCAAGTAGCTTCAGTATTTTCACCTTGAGCAAGTTGCGAACAACACCCCCTCCTAGCCTCCCCCTCTTGAAAAGAGGTGGAGGAACACCTCTGTGCAAATTGGAAACACTGCAATCAACAGTTACGCAGGCGTAGTCCTTCCCCCTCTTTTTCAAAGAGGGGGAAGTTAGATGGGGGAGATTGGTCGCAGTCATGAGCAGCCCTTGGTGCGGGATCCATATCCCCTGCATCCAAATTTCTAGCACCGGG
>JANQLI010000232.1 GCA_028280675.1 Alphaproteobacteria bacterium | reverse complement strand
CCGTTCGGGGATTTTGCCCAGTGGCAGACTGTTCACAAAGTCTGCACTTGGGGCCAGCAGCAGCAGACGGTCATGATTGGGGCTGTTGCGCGCGATGCGCTTCAAGTGTTTGTCAAACCATCCTGGTGTGATGGTTTCGTAAAAATGCGGATAAAAGATCAAATCTTCACGTTGCTGTCCGTCTTCGCGGATAAAAGGACTGTCCCAGTGATAATCAGTGATGCCGCCATCCCAAAAGGGGCCTTTGCCTGCGCCGTCAATATGCATCACCGGTTCAATTAGCCGCGGGATGGTGCCTGACGCCATGACCACATCTTTGTAATTTTGCGCCGTGAGCGCATACACATCGGTTGGCAAGTCTTGCTTGAGATGGGGGAGAAAAGAAATCTCATCACGCATATCTGAGAACAGCGTGCGATGAAAGAAATGTTTTAATGTTTTGCGGTCAATCGCATTAGCCAGAAAAGACAATGCAAAACCAGGAATCGACAGGGTGGGATGCGATATAGCTGTTGGGCCTTTCCCGCGCACCGCCATAATGTGCACCCGCTTGACCGGATCACTGAGAATTTCGTCTGGTCCCGTATCGCCTAAGATGGAGTCAAGCATTGCAAGCGACTTTTCCGTAATGCTTTGGATGGTGTCCTCCGGGCCATATGTCGCATGAACATAAATATGTTCAAAAGTGTTCAATGCGGCGATGGGGTCTTGACGCGCCCAATAGGATATCCGCATGGCGCCGATGGACGAGCCGATCAAATGCAAAGGCCGCGTGCGCCTTTGGAACATATGACCGAGAATGGCTGCATCAAGGCGGGCTAAAGCCAGCCATTTCGCAGACCCGGAAGCGGCTGGAATAATGGCGATCTTGTCTTCGTCCAACCCCTCTTTCTGGAGTTGTTTCAGAGCGCCGGACCCAGCGCGTATGGAGAGAGCTTTCATCAAAGTGGCGGTTAAAAATGTTATCAATTCCTGTTGTGGACAAGAGTATAGACACGGTCCAACAGGTCTGCATAATCGTTATATAATAATAATTCTGTATCAAAAAAGCCTGATATGCCCAGTGAGTCTCCTATTCTTGTTGTTGGCGCCGGTCCTGTCGGTTTCGTAACGGCACTGCGCCTCGCGCAAGCCAACGTGCCTGTTCTTTTGATCGAAAAAGAACGCGCTCTGCAGGATGACTTGCGCGCATCCACCTTTCATCCGCCGACCCTTGAGATGCTTGATGAGCTTGACCTGACGGAGGGATTGCTTGCGCAAGGCCTCAAAGGCCCAACGTGGCAAATTCGTCTGCATGAAACCCATGAGAAAGCCGAGTTTGATCTTTCCGTCTTAAAAGAAGACACCCGTTATCCCTTTCGTTTGCAGGTCGAGCAGCGTGTGTTGTGCGCGCTCGCGGCAGAACAGGTGAAAGATCATCCGCTCATTAATTTTCGTCTTGGGACGGAGCTTGTTGATTTTACCCAAGATGACGATCGCGTCACCGCGCGTGTACGCAGTCACAATGGCGAAGAGACGATTGCCACAGCTTTTCTTGTGGCCTGTGATGGATCGAGAAGCCGGGTCCGCAGTCTTTTAGATTTATCTTTTGAAGGGCTGACCTATCCGGAAACAACGATTCTTGTCACCACGCATTTTCCCTTTGAAGAGCACCTGCCCGGTCTGTCGCATGTGAATTACATTTGGTGTGATCATGGAACTTTTAGCTTGTTAAAGCTCCCAGGGATCTGGCGGTGTTCGGTCTATGCGGATGTGGATCAAAGCGATGAGGATGCGCTTCATCCTGATAATATCGAAGCGAAATTACAGATGGTCGTGCCAAGGGATGCGCCTTATGCGATAGAGGAGATTCGTCCCTACCGGATACATCAACGTATTGTTGACAATTATCGTCATGGCCGCGTGTTGCTGGCAGGCGATTCGGCGCATTTGAACTCTCCGTCCGGTGGCATGGGCATGAATGGCGGTGTGCATGATGCGTTTAATCTAACGGGCCGTCTTCCGAAAGTGTATCGCGGTGAAGAAGGGTTTGAGACGCTAGACCAATATTCCCGGCAACGTCAGCCCACCGCAAAGGAACAAATCTTACAGCAAGCCCATATCAACCGGACACGTATGCAAAAACGTGATCCCGAATGGCGGCGGCAGGAGCTCACACGTTTGCAAAACATCACTACAGACCCAGCCGCCATGAGAGACTATCTGTTAAAGTCGTCTATGATTGAGGGCTTACGCAAAGCAGCGGAGATTACGTAAATGATACAAAAGAGTCCCGATTACGGATGGCATGGCCGTCTGGGAATTGGCACACCGCAGGCCAATCCCACTGTCGAAGCGGAAATGCGCAGACTGATTCCTCAGTCTGTGGAATATTTCACACTGCGCATGACAAGTGACAGCGGCGATGCGAAAACACGAGTCCTCGATTATTTCGAGTTGCTGCCCTCTTATGTCAAACGCTATGCAACGCTCAACATTGACGGTTTTCTTGTCGCTTGTACGGGTAGCTCTTATTTGCTGGGAGATGAACGTTCTCACGCTCTGGCGGAAGAAGCGTCGCAGCACATTCATGCGCCTGTGATTTTGGCGGCGGATGCGATTAAAACCATGTTACAAGATGCAAACGCCACACGCGTTGCGCTTCTCTCACCTTATCCTGATTGGCTGAATAACCCTGCGCTCACATACTGGACAGATGCGGGGTTTGACATCGTTGCGAAAGCACAAGTGGATATTGGCTCGGACAATACAGACCAGATTTATGAACAGCAATCGACGCATGCGGAAGCCATGCTTGGCGCCTTCGATGATGTGGACGTTGATGCCTTTTTGGTCTCAGGCACCGGCATGCCGTCACTGCCTATTGTGAAAAAGTTGCGTGCCGAAGGCAAAACCGTCGTCACGTCTAACCTTGCTTTGGCGGTTGCGGGATTGAAGCTCTTGGGTCAAACTCCAACCCCAGACGCATCCTGGGCTTTTGGATCATAAGGACTCTCGCATGGCAAATCAGCACACTGTTCCCGAACAGGTGACATCCTTTATTGATGGGGACTGGGTGGCGCCGTCAGCAAATGCAGAGCAATTGCCCATTGTCTCAGCCGTGACGGAACAGCAAATCGGCACCCTTTATGAGGCGGATGCAGCGGAGGTTGATCACGCCGTTACCGCGGCTCATCACGCCTTTCAATCAGGGGTGTGGTCTCAAGCGTCCGTTGCTGACCGCAAGGCTGTGCTCAAGCGTATCGGTGATTTGATTTTAGAGCACAAGGAAGAGCTTGCCCATTGCGAGGTTGCCCATACTGGATCGCCGATTGCGCAAGCCTTTGGGCGGCATATTCCGCGCGCGGCATTAAACTTTGAGTTCTTCTCCGAATTTATCAGTCAAACGCACAATCCTGCATTTGATCAGAACCCGGATTATCTGACCTATGTCTCGTATGACCCGGTTGGCGTTGCCGGATTGATTGCGCCGTGGAATGCGCCGTTGGCGTTAGCCAGTATGAAGGTGGCCGGGGCGATTGCGTTTGGCAATTCGTGTGTCTTGAAGCCATCCGAGCTCACGCCGCTCAGTTTTGTACCGCTGATGAATA
>JANQLI010000213.1 GCA_028280675.1 Alphaproteobacteria bacterium | reverse complement strand
TCAGTCTCCTGACGTTCCTCATCGGCGCGGTGGTCGCCTTTCTGGGCTCCAGTATCTTGCGGACGTTTGGCGCAGAAGTTTTTACCATTGAATTGATTGCTTATTCGATTTTGCGCGAATTGGGTATTTTATTGACCGCGATCATTGTTGCGGGTCGTTCAGGCAGTGCTTTCACGGCGCAAATTGGCTCTATGAAAGTCAATGAAGAAATTGACGCCATGAAAGTTCTTGGTCTTGACCCGATTGAAGTTTTGGTCTTGCCGCGCGTTTTAGCCTTTGTCATCATGTTGCCCTTGCTTGGGTTCGTTGCCGATATTATGGGGCTTGTCGGTGGTATGCTGGTGTCGATGGTGACGCTGGAAATATCGCCGTCAATGTATTTTGTGCGGATCAGTGAGTTCGTACCGATCAATAATTTTTGGTCTGGGCTTATCAAGGCGCCATTTTTTGCATTTATCATTGCATTGATTGGCTGTCATGAAGGATTGGCTGTGGAAGGCAGCGCAGAATCCGTCGGCCAGCGCACAACCTCAAGCGTGGTGCAATCTATCTTTATGGTCATTGTGATTGATGCCCTTTTTGCCATGTTCTACATCGAGGTGGATTTTTAGCGATGGGGGTTTCTGGGCAAAAAGATGTGATCATTTCTGTTCGCGGATTGCGCACGCAATTTGGCGAGCATGTGGTGCATAACCATCTTGATTTGGATGTGTATCGCGGCGAAGTGTTGGGGATTGTCGGTGGCTCCGGGACTGGGAAATCTGTTTTGCTCAGGGCGATTGTCGGTTTGTTGCATCCCACAGCCGGTAAGATCAGCGTCTTTGGGCACGTGCTGGATGATTTGCCTGCGGACCAACGCCAACAAACGGAACAGCGTTGGGGGGTGTTATTCCAAGACGGCGCCTTGTTTTCATCCCTAACAGTTGCGCAAAATGTGCAAGCTGCGATGCGGGAACAGTTGGATTTGCCGCAAAATTTAATGGATGAATTGGCGGCGATGAAGATCACAATGGTGGGTCTTGATCCGAGTGCCGCCCATAAACTTCCGCATGAGCTTTCTGGGGGAATGCGCAAAAGAGCGGGCCTTGCGCGCGCATTGGCGCTTGATCCGGAAATTGTCTTTTTGGATGAGCCGACGGCTGGCCTCGATCCCATCGGGGCAGCCGCCTTCGATGCGTTGATCAAGCAATTGCAGCAAACACTCGGGCTGACCGTTTTTATGGTCACCCATGATTTGGACAGTCTTTATGCAATTTGCGACAGAATAGCCGTCCTCGCGGATCAGCGTGTCGTGGTGGCAGGGACAATCGATGATATGATGCAACAATCGCATCCATGGATACGGGAATACTTCCATGGCCCGCGCGCGCGGGCGGCAGATGCCTCAGCACATTCTGCAGTGACGTAAGCGCAGGAGAAGGAGTAAAGAATATGGAAACACGTGCCGATTTTGTCCTGATTGGAACATTCACTATTTCCATCGTCGTCGGGGTCTTTCTCTTTGTGTTGTGGTTGGCGCAAGTCGAGATCGATCGCGAGTGGGCGGAATATGATGTTGTATTCGATACGGCTGTAACCGGCTTGAGCGAATCCGGTGACGTGCGTTTCAGCGGGATTAAGGTTGGGGAAGTGAAACGCCTTTCCATTGATCCGAAAAACCCGCGCCGGGTCATCGCGCGCATTCGTGTCGATGCGACAACGCCTGTCACCAACGATACAAAGGCGACCCTTGAATTTACGGGGTTAACAGGAGTTGCCTATATTCTTCTTGAGGGCGGAACCGGGACGAGCAGCGAATTGAAGATTGTTGGGGATCAAGAAGTGCCTGTGATTGTTGCGGAAGCAGGAGCGTTTCAGGAACTGTTTGAAGGGGCGCCAGATGTGCTCAGTGGCGCCAATCGTTTGCTTGCGCAAGCCGAAGCGATTTTAGGTCCGGAAAACCAACAACACATCACGAATATTCTTTCGGATGTGGAAACCCTGACATCAAGTGTGGCCACGCGGGAAGACGAGATTAACCAGATTATCACGAATTTACAGACTATGAGTGCGGAGCTCGCGCAAGTGTCCACCGAATTCAACACCATGTCGCAAAACCTTTCAGCGCTGTCACAGAATGCCAACACGTTAATCGAAGAGGATGGTCAAGCTTTACTGTCTGAAGCCACAGAAGCCGTGGATCAATTCGGTGAGCTTGCGGGGAGCGCGAACAGTCTTCTGCAAGATAACTCTGCTGCGATTCGCAGTTTTGCCGATGGCGGCCTCGCACAGTTCGGGCTCTTTGTTGTGGAGGCGCGGCAATTGGTGAAAACCCTCGATAGGGTGCTGGAGCGCATGGAAAGTGATCCGGCGAGCTATATATCGGGGAACGCCGCGCCTGAGTTTGAAGCCGGGACAGAGGGGGAATAAGTCATGATGCAACGTTTGAGCTTTGTGTTGATGGCGCTCATGCTCACCGCATGCGGGAGCTTGATTGAACTGCCCGGATCGGGGGCGCCACCTAAACTTTATAGCCTCAATGCCGCTGCAGACTTTGACCCGCCTGCGCAAATGCAAGACTGGCGCATCCTTGTCGATGAGCCGATGGCCTCGCGTGCAATCGATACTGACCGTATTGCCGTACGCCCCTCAGATATTGAGATTAAATATTACGCCAATGCCAGGTGGAGTGATCGTGCGCCGCGTCTGGTGCAAAACCTGTTGATTGAGAGTTTGGAAAATTCAGGCGCGGTGGAGCTTGCCGGCCGGGGGCCCTCTGGATTAAGAGCGCAATATTTGCTGTCTGGGTCATTGGTGGACTTTCAAACTGAGTATCAGTCAGGTGATGCTGTTGTCCATATCCGTTTAAAGCTCAATCTTGTTGAACAAAAATCGGGGCGTGTTTTGGCTGCAAAAACATTTGAGCAAACACAAGAGACTGGCGTGCAAACACGCAGTGTGATCATGACGTTTAATGATGTGTTCGGTTTGATTCAGAAAGAGGCGGTTACTTGGGCATTAGATGTCATTGCAACAACATCATAACCTGAATGAATAAGGGATCTAGCCTTTGATCGCCCGTTTTAGCATGGTGTACACTTGCCCGGTTTCGGAGGCGCGATAGGTCTCTTTGAGACCGTCCCCCGATTTCTGAGAACTCTCAAGCAACATTCTAAATTGGCTGATATAGCGATCGACGTATCCTTGGAACTCTTTGTCTTTTTGGTATTTCTCGCGAATGAGGCGATGGAGGTTTTCGTTTTCCATGCTCACTAAGCGTTTCGCGAAAAGATTGCGTTCCCCTTCAAGATAGCGCTGCACAAGTTTCACCGGCGGGTCTTTTTCAAGGGACCTGTTCAGATCGACCGTCATCGCTTGCAGCGTCTCAATGATCTGCACGCTGTCAGATGGATCATCGCCGCCGTTCGATGTCTTGTGTTGTGGTTGCTCATGTGTGCTCGCGTGCGCATCCGCAGCAGAGAGAATATCGCGCCATTTCATATGTTGCGCTTTTCCCCGCGGTTGTTTTAGAGGCTGCAGCGG
>JANQLI010000202.1 GCA_028280675.1 Alphaproteobacteria bacterium | reverse complement strand
TGATGCGCGTCTCAAACGCCTTAGCAACATTATGGGCCGTGACTTTGGCGAGAACGCGGTGCCGATTGATGCGGCGCGTGAGGGCTTTCATCTCACCGGTTATGCAGGCCTGCCGACCTATCACCGCAGCACATCCACCTTTCAATATCTCTTTGTCAATGGCCGCCCGGTGCGGGATAAGCTCTTGCTTGGCGCGATCCGCGGCGCCTATGCGGACTTCCTGGCGCGCGGGCGGCATCCGGTGGTGGTGCTGTTCTTGGAGGTGCCGCCGCATATGGTCGATGTGAATGTGCATCCAGCGAAAGCCGAAGTGCGGTTTCGCGATGCCGGGGTGGTCCGTGGGCTGATTGTTTCAGGCTTGCGCCATGCGTTGGCGGAAGCGGGGCACCGGGCTTCGACCACCGTGTCACAAGCAGCCCTCGGCGCTGTGCAAACAGAAAAATCCGCAGCGCCCTATCAAGGCGATTATCGGCCACGTGAAAGTGCGGCGCGCCCGCAAGGGTTTTCGGAAAGCGCGCAAGCGTTTTTTGCGCCGCTTGACGATGCCGCTGCCATACCTGGTTTGGAAAGTCTCAGCGGCCAGGTGGACGAGAGAGCGTTTGACAACACACCGATGGAGACGTTCCCTTTGGGTGTGGCGCGCGCGCAAGTCCATGAAACTTATATCGTCGCGCAAACGGAGAGCGGCATTGTCATTGTCGATCAACATGCTGCCCATGAGCGGCTTGTCTATGAGCGCATGAAAAAAGCGCTGACGGACCAAAATGTCGCGCGGCAAATGCTGTTGATTCCCGATGTGGTCGATCTTGATGACGCGCAAGTGGACCGGCTTGAGGCGCGTTTTGTCGAACTCGCCGAGCTCGGCTTGGTGATGGAGCGTTTTGGCCCCGGCGCGGTGGCGGTGCAAGAAGTGCCTGCGCTCTTAGGCGATATGGATGTGCCTGGCCTCATTCGGGACTTGGCCGATGATTTGTCCGATTTTGATCAAGCGCTGGCGCTCAAAGAAAAGCTCGAAGATGTCTGCAGCACCATGGCCTGTCATGGCTCCGTGCGTGCGGGACGGCGTTTGAACGCGGATGAAATGAATGCGCTGTTGCGCGAAATGGAAGCCACACCCCATTCCGGGCAATGCAATCACGGCCGCCCGACTTATGTCGAGCTGAAACTCACTGACATTGAGAAACTGTTTGGAAGACGGTGAGTTGTGCCTTCGCTATGTCATCCTCGCACGTGTTGCGAGGATGACATAGCGAAATATCAAAGATCTAAATGCTCGGCTATGGATCTTCGGAACAAGTCCGAAGATGACAAGGGTTGGGTGAGGTGATGTTCTAATCCCTACACCTTGTATTAAGCTTTATTATCCAAGATACACAACTATTGCGATTTTTCTTCTGTTGAGGATGAGCGGCTTGGATAACTTAAAACTGAATCACATGCTCAAACCGAGCAAAGGCAATCTAGGTAAGACCTTTTTTATCATCTTCCTATTTGTCTTTGTCGTGTTTCCGTTCCTGAAGCACCCGGACCGTTTTTATGATGTCGAAGTTCTCGTGGAGGCAGAAGGTGAGCTTCACACCATCAATGCCACATTGAAATGTGAGTACAAACGAGCAGGGTTGATTCGCTTTTTTCCGCTTGCCGATGGTGCGGCGAAGCTTTCTGGCTATGGTATGGACATCGCCTCCGTTGGCTATCGTCTTCCATCAGGCGCTGGTCTTGTTATCCACCCGGGAAAATATTGTGCCGCAAATGCTCCTCGCGCGTGGTCGCTTGATGGCGAAGCAAATGATTTTGACGAAATACCTACGGTTTATTGGCTGGATAATGCTGATAAGCCAGATGTGATTGAGGCTTATGTTTCTGAAGTCTATTACCAGCATCCAGAGGCACGGATAAAACTGCTGTCTCTTCAAATGACTTCTGCGAGCTGGTGGTTATCGTGGGCAACGGACCCTCGTGATCAGGTTGGATGGTTGAAGAGGGGCTTATCTAAAAAACCTCATTATACGCTAAGCGCATACGCAATACCTCCCGAGGTTTGGTTAGAGGTGCCTTTCTTAAAAGAAATAGGCGAGAAGAATAAAAGTCTAAATGATGGTGGTTACCCAGAGAATGTTAACGCTATTTCTAGGCCAAAAGAATTAACTCAGATTCTGAGGGATGCTCGCTATATATACTCGTTTGAAAAGCAGCAAGACTATCTCGACCTAGAGATCTATGAAGGTTCAATACCTGGCATAATTCGATTTCACAATTTCGATTTGAATCAAGCAAAAAAAGAACTGACTCTTCGAGTAAATGGAAATCCAATTTCTTATGAGTATTGGCTCGGTTCTTCGCGATTTGATCCAATAACAACTACATTCCTTACCGCATACTCAAGGCGGATATTTAATCATACTCTATTAGCTGGCTCCAAACTTTATAGGTGAGCATCACACCAATGACGGGCCGATTTCGCTTTGCTGGGCAAAGGCGACCCGGACGCCATTCGGATCACGGCCAATGAGTTCATAGACCACTTTGCGTCCTGGTGTGCTGAGGTTGATCGGCGGGCCTTCGAGGTGATACCCGCCTTCGACCATGCGCTTTTCGATGTCACGCATTTTGGTCGTGCCAAACATGATAATGATTTCGCCGGGCATGGGACGTTTCACAGGAGTCGGAAGCTCGGGTGACGGAATCCCTTCAAAATGCAGCAGGCCAATCATGCCGCTGACCATGCCGTGATGCTTCACCTCGCCATCACTTCCTCCTTGCAGGATACACACCCGCGTTTTGGTGTTTTTGGGCAGGTCATACACCTCTGGCACTGCTGGATCGTCAAACACACCATCATACCATACCCTCATCCCCAGCATGTCGCGATAAAATGTGAGACTCGCCTCGATGTCATACGTGGTGATGGTGGTGCGGCGCACCGCGTCGATGAGGAGAGACATAGATAGGGTCCTTTTATTTTCCCTCGTCCCAAAGGGGAGAAGGGATTGAATTGTTAAAACCTCGTTTTGCTGACTTTGTATTTCAGTTTTTACGACTCCTCACGCAATAAAAGCAGTAATCATACAGGCCGGCATATTTTCTGCGCATCAAAATTTCCGCGCGGGCTTCCTGAAGAGGAAGGATTGCATCGGGCTGGTTCGCGTATTGTGCTTCCAATGTCGCCAGTTTGTCTTCCATCGGCGTGTAGTATGAGTCCCACCAATCGGCTTCGGGAAGAATGAAATGGTCCAGCGTCTCATACCCCGCAGCCTCGATCATTCGAAGTACACCTTCATGATCGGTCATGCTGGGATATTCTGACCATAGTTCGATTAATTCAGGCGGCCGCTTGGACGCGGGCGCTTGCCAAATGGCGTCATTGAAGACAATGATCCCTTGTGGGCTGAGATAGCGTTGCCAAAGCTGCAAAGCATTGTCTATCCCAAGGTTATAGATAGCGCCCTCGCACCAAATTATATCAAGGTCACCCGCATCGAAAGGCGGGTCTGTCATATCGCCGACATACGCCGTGATGTTCGTGAGATCTTTTTTTTGGGCACGTTGCGCTACGTCATCGATAAAGGGTTTATGCAAATCAATGGCGGTGATGTGCGCTTGGGGGAGGGCTTTCGCCAGAGGGAGTGCCGATGACCCTGGGCCACACCCGAAATCACCAATGCGCGGTTCGTCTGGGAGATGTTGTGCCACAGCCTTCAGCGCTTGCAATGTTGAGTGATCGCTTCCGGGGCTTTCTCTCGGCAGGTTTGTATGGATGTCAAAGAAAACTTTTTGTTGAACTGGATGAGAAAAATCCACAGTGCGGCACTTTCCTTAAAACTTCGTCTCGCTGACTTTGCGTAAGAGAAAGTCGCGAAACACATTGATGCGTTTGGAATTGCGCAGCTCTTCCGGGTAAACGAAATAAGTATCGTAACTTGGTCCTTCGGAATCCGGTGCCACATGAATCAGGTTCGGGTTGTTCTGCGCCATATAGTCGGGCAAGACGCCAAGACCGAGGCCGCTTTCCACCGCGCGCATCACACCATAGATATTGTTCACCTTCAAAACCGCCTCGCGCTTTTTGCCTTTCGGCATGCCAATCCATTCGAGCCAGTTGAGCGGCGACACATCCAGCAGTTCAGAGCGTTCGCCATATAGCACAATGCGATGTTTGTTGAGGTCATCAGCACCTTGCGGGATGCCAAACGCTTTGATGTAGTCATGGGTCGCGTAAATATGATGGTGCACGGTGATGAGTTTGCGTTGAATGAGATCTGCTTGCGGGGGAATGCGCAAGCGGATGGCCGCATCGGCTTCGCGCATGCCAAGGTCGAGCTCTTTGTCCGTCACCACCAAGCTGAGATTGATTTGGGGATACATATCGGTGAACTCTTTGAGCCGTGGTGTTAGCCATGTTGAGCCCAAACCCACCGGTGAAGTGATGATCAAATCCCCTTGCGGGGTGTGTTTGGAATCTTTGATTTGCGCTTCGGTGAGCGCGAGCTTGCCCGCCATTTCGTGTGCGGTCTTATAGAGGGTTTCCCCTTGCTCTGTGAGCAGAAGCCCGCGCGCATGGCGGTGAAACAAGGTGGTGCTGATGTCGTCTTCGAGAGAGCTGATTTGGCGGCTGACGGCTGATTGGCTGAGGCCGAGCACATCCCCCGCTTTGGTGAAGCTGCCCGCATCGGCAACCGCATGAAAGATGCGTAATTTATCCCAATCCATAAGTGCTCTCCAACGTTGGGAGAAAGAGTGGGTTATTCAGCGGCGCTTGGCAAGCTTTCAAGTTCGGCGAGGAACTTTTCCGCCTCCAATGCCGCCATGCAGCCCATACCTGCAGCCGTGACGGCTTGGCGATAGACGTCGTCGGTCACGTCACCAGCAGCATAGACCCCGGGAATATTGGTGGCGGTGGAATCGGGGGCTGTGTCGATATAGCCGTGGTCGTTCATTGCGACTTTATCTTTGAACAATGCGGTCGATGGAGCATGACCAATGGCAATGAACACGCCGTCACAAGGGATGGCGGTTTCCTGATCGGTTTTGACATTGTGGATGCGTGCGCCCGTGACGCCAAGAGGATCGTTGTCACCAACAATTTCTGCGACCACACTGTCCCACACGGTCTCGATTTTTGGGTGCTCAAGAAGACGCTTTTGCAAAATCTTTTCGGCACGCAAACTATCCCTGCGATGAACAAGGGTCACCTTGCTGGCGAAGTTGGTCAGGAACAGGGCTTCTTCGACCGCTGTGTTCCCGCCACCGACAACCACGACCTCTTTGTCACGGTAGAAAAACCCATCGCATGTGGCGCAAGCCGACACGCCAAAACCTTGGAACGTTTGTTCAGACTCGAGACCGAGCCATTTGGCTTGCGCGCCGGTGGCAATCACCACTGCATCGGCGGTGTAAATATCACCGCTGTCACCGGTCATGCGAAACGGGCGGGCGTCGAAATCGACCTCGGTAATGGTGTCGTTCACCATTTTGGTGCCGACATGTTCGGCTTGGGCCTTCATTTGCTCCATCAACCACGGGCCTTGGATGACATCGGCAAAACCAGGGTAGTTCTCGACATCGGTGGTGATGGTCAATTGCCCGCCGGGCTGTAAGCCGGAGATCAGCATGGGGTCCAACATCGCACGTGCGGCATAGATAGCGGCCGTGTAGCCCGCAGGGCCTGATCCAATAATCACGATTTTGGAGTGGTGCTCAGTCATAAATGTCTCCAGCAATACTGTGCGGTCTTCAACGCGGATTTATGTATGGGTTGCGGGCGTGGAGGGCAAGTCTTAAGCCCGTCAATCTTTGATGACAGATTCGGGAGCCTGGGACTAGAGCTTCAGTTTCCGGCGGATGATTTTGGCGACCCGCCGGGTTTCATTGAGCGGTGGATAGGTCCAGGTCTCTAAGGTTCCGTGGAAGGGCCGTGTTGCCCCATATTCGGCCATATCTTCATGAAAGCGTCGAAACTTGGCCGATCCGCCGGGCAAATCGATAATGTGA
>JANQLI010000133.1 GCA_028280675.1 Alphaproteobacteria bacterium | reverse complement strand
CGATGCGGGCGCTGACCCCTTGGCTGCCCACTTTCACGTGGGTCAATCGAAATTGCCGTGTGCCGTCTTCGGTTTCCACCGGGCCATAAGAGGCGACGTCTTTGGGATTCTCCGTAAACGGTTTAATCCGTATTTCGCCGCGCACGCCCCGGGCCCCAGATATGGCACCCACGCACAATCGTTCGGAGTCAGCCATACCGCCTTACTCGGCAGCAGCCTCTTCCGCAGGGGCCTCTTCTGCTGGCGCTTCGGTAGCTTCGGCCGCCTCTGCTTCAGCAGCTTCCGCTGCGGCTTTGGCGTCTTCTTCCGCTTGCTTCTGCTCAGCAATACGCTCTTGCGCTTTCTTGCCTGGCAACGCTTTTTGCGGGTTGTTACCGGCTTTCCACTCGTAAAGCCCAGCTTGGTTGAGGAAGCGCGCCACACGATCGGTTGGTTTTGCACCCACGCCGATCCAATGCTTCACGCGATCTTCTTCAATGCCGAAACGCTTGTCGCTGTCTTTCGGAAGAAGCGGGTTAAAGAAACCCACCTTCTCGATGAAACGGCCATCCCGCGGCATGCGCGAATCCGCCACAACGATCCGGTAATAAGGGCGCTTCTTTGCACCACCCCGGGCTAGTCTAATTTTCAGTGCCATGTATCGTTACCTTTCGATTTGCAACTGTGTTCAGTTTGTTCAGTTCAACTTGTTCAATTAATCTGTGTACGGTTATTTCTTCTTTGTGAGGTCGGGTGGCAAACCAGGTCCGCCCAATCCGGGAAGACCGCCTCCACCCGGACCACCAAGGCCTGGGGGCAACGCCCCACCAGGACCAGGAAGCCCGCCGGGCGGCATACCACCGCCCCCAAGAGCACTCAAAGCATCACCCATGCTGCCGCCCAGCATGCCTTTTTTGCTCATCTTGCCCATTTTCTTCATCATGTCGGCCATCTGCCGATGCATTTTCAGAAGCTTATTCACGTCTTGCACGGTGAGGCCGCACCCCTTGGCGATACGGCGTTTCCGGGACGCATTCATAACTTTGGGGTTGCTGCGTTCATGCGGCGTCATGGAATTGATGATGGCTTCTTGATGCACCAACACTTTGTCATCCAGGTTGGCACTGTCGAGTTGCTTTTTCATTTTGCCAATGCCGGGCAACATTCCCAGCACGCCAGACATGCCACCGATTTTATGCATTTGCTGCAATTGTTCTTTGAGATCATTGAGATCAAACTTGCCTTTGGCCATGCGCTTGGCCATTTTCTCGGCTTTTTCGTGATCAATGGTCTCGGCCGCTTTCTCAACGAGACTAACCACATCCCCCATGCCAAGAATGCGGTTGGCAATGCGATCCGCATGAAAGTCCTCCAGCTGATCCAGTTTTTCACCGACACCCATCAACTTGATGGGACAGCCGGTGACCGCACGCATAGACAGCGCCGCACCGCCGCGCCCGTCACCATCGATCCGTGTCATGACGATTCCGGTGACATTCACGCGTTTGGAAAAGTTCTCCGCCACATTCACCGCGTCTTGCCCGGTGAGGGCATCAACAACCAACAAGGTTTCAACGGGGCTGGTGGCTTTTTCAATGTCAGCGACCTCCGCCATCAAAGCTTCGTCGATCGACAAACGCCCGGCTGTATCCAAAAGCACCACGTCATAGCCTTGCAGCTTGCCGGCGGCGATGGCGCGTTTCGCAATGCTGACCGGATCTTGACCTTCGACAATCGGTAATGTGTCAACGCCCGCTTGCTCGCCCAACACTTTCAGTTGCTCTTGCGCGGCCGGACGGCGCGTATCGAGCGAGGCCATCAAGACCTTTTTTTTGTCTTTCCTGCTGAGCTTGAGCGCAATCTTCGCGGTGCTGGTGGTTTTCCCCGAGCCTTGCAAACCGACCATCATGATCGGCACCGGTGGGGTCGCTGCGAGGTTCAGCGGAACGGCCTGGCCTTCGGCATCGCCCGAGAGCATTTCCGCCAAGGCGTCATGGACGATCTTGATGACCATTTGACCGGGGCTCACGGACTTGACGACTTCTTGCCCGACCGCCTCTTGTTTGACCTTATTGATGAACTCTTTGACCACCGGCAATGCGACATCAGCCTCGAGAAGCGCGATACGCACTTCCCGCATGGCGGCATCGACGTCTTTTTCCGACAGGCTCGCGGATTTGCGCAAGCGGTCAAAGACGTCGCCAAGGCGGTCGCTTAAGGTCTCAAACATGGTGCCAGAGCACTCCAGTTAGCCGTTTCCATCCGCCCTTCTGGTTCGAGACACGCATTCCCATCTGCGATGGGTCTGCGCCCTCACCATGAAGGGCTTTTGTCTGTCCTTCATCCTGAGGAGGACCGCCAAGTTTTTGGTGGTCCGTCTCGAAGGGTTAAGGACAGGAATGAGAGGATAACCCTCAACAATTTCAATGACTTAAGAAATTCATCCGCCAAACCAGAAATGCACCCGCGGGCGAAACCTCGCTGACGGGTGTTGACCTCCCCTTTGGGGTCGGCGGCTCGGAACTCTCCAAGTCACGAAAATCGAGGGTTTTCTAGGCGGGATGGGGGCAGAAGTCAAGGGAAAGGCACGAATCCCTTTGTCTTGTGATGGCGGTCACATCAGCACAGCCGACCGCCAGCTAGTGTCACATCAGATGCCAGACACAATTCAAGGAGAGACCCCATGTTACGCATTTTACTTGGCGCGGCCATTGCCACCTATGTCTTCACCCAAACCGAAGCCTTTGCAGGCAGCAAAGACATCTTCGTTGTCGAAGAACGCGGCTTTGGCGTGGAGCGTGAAATGAAAGACTCCGGTGAAAAAGGCGGCACGGAAGATATCAATATTGGTGTGGGCGAATTGCAAGAATGCACGATTTCAAAATCAATGGACACCACCAGCACAGAGTGCGCCAGCAAAGCCAATCGCGAATTTAATATTGGGATGCCGCCGTCCTAAGAGAGACACTTTCTGCAATGCTAAATCCGCAAGACTATGTGTGGGTTTAGTATTGTTAGACTACCGCAGGTGTCCGGTAGACCTCTTCATCCATTTGGCCTTCCCATTTTGCGACGGCGGTTGCGACGGCGGCATCACCGGTGACGTTCACTGTGGTGCGCGCCATATCCATAATCCGATCGAAGGGCAGGATGAAACCCACCACCAGCGCGGTTTGTTCGGGACTCATGTTAAAGACCGATAAGATGGTTGCGAGCAAAAACAGCGACGCGCTTGGGATCCCCGCCGTGCCGATAGAGGCGAGCGTGGTTGTCAATCCCACCATGACATAATCAGCGAATGTCAAATCAATGCCAAAGGCTTGCGCGGCAAAGAGCGTGACGATGCCGAGATACATGGCCGTGCCGTCCATATTGATGGTCGCGCCAAGGGGAAGCACCGATGAGGACACCGTGCGTTTGATGCCAAGGTTGTCCGTCACACACGACATGGTGACGGGCAACGTTGCCGAGCTGCTAGACGTCGAGTAGGCCACCGCTTGCGCATCCAAGATGCCGCGGAAAAAGCGCACCAAAGGAAGACCCAAGACAAACCGGATCAATCCTCCGTACACGACGACACAATGAATGATGCAGCCGACATAGACAGCGATCACAAGATAAAGAATGTTGGCCAGCGTCGCCGCGCCTTGCGTGCCCGCCACCCACGCAATCAGCGCAAAGACGCCAAAGGGGGCAAGCTCCATCACCATATGGGTGATGTTGAGCATGACATCCGCGGCGGATTCAAAAATATCCTTCACGGGCTTGCCAATGGGTCCCGATTTCAAAATCCCCACGCCCAGTAAGAGCGAGAAGAAAATCACCTGCAGCACATTGCCTTCGGTCAGCGCCGCCAACGGGTTTTTAGGGATAATGTTGACAAGCCGTTCGACTACGCCTGGGGCCTCCGTCGTGACCGGATTGGCCGCCACCCCGCCAAGCTCAACCCCCATGCCAGGCGAAAAGAGATTACCGATGATCAAACCAATGGTGATCGCAAATGCCGTCGTCACCAAATAAAGCGCTACAGCCTTAAACCCAATCGAGCCCAATTTGCCGACACTGCCCATGGCGGTGACGCCCGCCACCAAGGTGGTGAAAATGAGCGGAATGACCAGCATTTTGATGAGGTTGATAAAAATATCGCCAATCGGTTTAAGGACGGCGGCGCCTTCGCCAAAGATCATGCCCACGATGACACCAAGGATAAGCCCCCCGATCACCCGTTTCCACAATTTCACGGCAAACCAGGATTTCAGCATCTTCCCTCTCCCAAAAGACGAATCAACAATGAGCATAAGGGGTTAAGACAGAGCAGGTCAAAGCAAACCCTTTCTCTTCCCTCCCCCTTGACG
>JANQLI010000053.1 GCA_028280675.1 Alphaproteobacteria bacterium | reverse complement strand
GCCGGCATTAATGATTGGGGTGGGGTTTCGCCGCTGACCCCGGATTTTGTTAATCCGGAATCCCCGTGGCCACACACAGATCAGCTTGCGCAAAGCACGCAAGACGCTGGGAAAGTTCTGCAACAACGCCTCACCATCTACCCTGCCTATACGCATGATCTCACGCGCTGGGCCGCGTCGAACGTTGCAACGGCGGTCCTGCAAAAGATGGATACGGCTGGCTTTGCCCGGCAAGACGAGTGGTTGACCGGGCAAAGCGATAAGGCGCCCTCTGACATTATCTCATTCGTGAAATCTTCGCCAAATCCCGATCACGTTGACGCCACAACCAAAGACATTTTAGAGGCTCTCTATAGTGCAGGGTCAGAAGAGCTCACCGAGCAGGAGCTGACCCACCTCTTTCATGCGCGCGGCGCGAGTTTTAGTGCTATCTGCAACGCGGCAAACCAATTACGTCAAGAGGTTTGCGGCGATGCTGTCTCCTATGCCGTAAACCGCAACATCAATTATACAAATATGTGCACCTACCGATGCCAGCTCTGCGCTTTCTCAAAAGGCAAACGGCAAGTCGGCCTCAACGAACCAGCTTACAATATCGGCACCGATGAGATTGTCGCGCGTTCCGTCGAGGCATGGCGGAAAGGCGGCACAGAAGTTTGCCTGCAGGGCGGCATCCATCCGGATTATACAGGTGAAACTTATCTTGCTATTTGCCGCGCCATTCATGAGGCACTGCCCAACATGCATATTCATGCTTTTTCCCCGCTTGAAGTCTCACAAGGAGCCGCAACATTGGGCCTCTCAGTAAAAGACTTTTTAAGCGAGCTCAAAGCAGCGGGATTAAACTCGATGCCAGGGACAGCGGCAGAAATTCTCAGCGACGATGTGCGAAATATTCTTTGTGCCGACAAAATTAATACGTCTGAGTGGCTGGAGGTTATGGAAACCGCGCATTGCCTTGGCATTCGCACCACAGCAACGATTATGTTCGGCCATATTGATCGCTATAAACATTGGATTACCCACCTCCTGCATATCCGTGACTTACAGATCAAAACCGGAGGATTTACTGAATTCGTTCCTCTGCCCTTTGTCGCGAATGAAGCGCCAATATACCGCAAAGGCAAAGCGCGGCGCGGACCGACCTTGCGTGAATCCATCTTGATGCATGCCATCGCCCGCCTTGTTCTGCATCCGCATATCACAAACATTCAAACATCTTGGGTTAAGATGGGGGAAGCAGGCGCGGGCCTATGCCTCAATGCCGGAGCGAACGATATGGGCGGAACGCTGATGAATGAGAGCATCACCCGCGCCGCAGGGGCAATCCATGGCCAAGAGTGGACGCAAGACGTGATGGAGCGCTTTATCCACGCCCAAGGACGCACACCTTGGCAACGCACCACCTTCTATCAGCCAGCCGAAAAAAGTATTTTGGAAGCTGTCTAGAAATCTCCAGACGATCATGCCATAAAGGCGCGAATTTCTAGAGGGCCAGACGGTGACAGTGCCCCCATCTTCAAGGAATACGTAACGTGAGTGATAACAATACCAAACCTCTCTTAAGCGTCATTGGCGGCACGGGCGACCTTGGGACGGGACTCATTTATCGCTGGGTCAAGGCCGGATATCCCGTGATCATTGGATCGCGCACAGCCGACAAAGCGGAAGAGGCACGCGCCGCGATGCTCGCACGTATTCCCGACGCCGACATACAGGCCATGCAGAACGAAGACGCAGCGAAGGCGGGAGAGATTGTGGTGACGACTGTCCCTTTTAGTCATCAAGAATCCACATTGAACAGCATCAAGGCACATGTGCAAGGGAAGATCGTTGTCGATACGACCGTTAGCCTTGTCCCGCCCCGCGTGGCGCGCGTGCAATTGCCACCCGAAGGCAGCGCCGGTCAAATCGCGCAAGAAATTTTAGGTGAAGATGTGCATGTCGTCTCAGCTTTTCAAAATGTTGCTGCGGACCATGCAAACTCTGACATGGACCTCGACTGCGACATTCTGGTGTGCGGCAATAAAAAAGAGGCACGCGCCAAAGTCGTTGAACTTGCCAATAATGCCGGCTTTCGCGGCTTGCATGCCGGAATGATCAATAATGCGGCTGCGAGCGAAGCCCTGACATCCGTGCTGATCAACATCAACAAGCAGTATGATTGCCATGCAGGTATTCGGATTACAGGCATTGACGGTGACCATTAAACGCAAGGTGCGATTGTGACCGCCTCTTCCCTTGACATCATCCCGCTGCAGCACATTCCCCATGTCGCTG
>JANQLI010000060.1 GCA_028280675.1 Alphaproteobacteria bacterium | reverse complement strand
CGGCCCAATTTGTCCGCCCAAAACGGCGCGAGCACACAATGCGCAGTACCAGTGACCGGGTCTTCCGGAATGCCAAAATTGGGCGCGAAGAAGCGCGAGACGAAATCACGGTCTTCAGTAGCACTTGGTGCGGTGACAATCAGACCACGCAAGTTGTGGCGATCTAAAACATCAGCAAGACGCATAGTTGGTGACAGGCGTGCAACGCTCTCTTCGTTCTCAAAAACCGCAAGACAATCTGTTTCACGAAAAAGGGCCTGCGGCCGGGTCCCTAATACATCGGCAAAGTCGTTGGTCAACGCCTCATCCTCCACCGCCTGGACGTGCAAGGCGGGGAAATCCATTTCTAACAAGGAGGACGCATTCTGCCGAACACGCAGGTCGCCACTGCGGGTGGCGAAAGTGAGATGATCAGCCGCAACGCCAAGGTGTTCATAGAGGACATGTGCTGTTGCTAAGGTCGCATGACCACAGAGATCAACCTCCGTTTCAGGTGTAAACCATCTCAACTCATAGCGGCCCTCTGCCGCCTCGGGAACAAAAAAAGCTGTTTCCGAAAGATTATTCTCAAGAGCAATGGCCTGCATCAGATGATCACTGAGCCATGAGTCGAGAGGGACAATCGCTGCTGGATTGCCTTGAAAGACGTGCGCGGCAAAGGCATCGACCTGAAATTGACGGAGCTGCATTGGACATAACCTTATTTTACCTATTTATATCAAAAGCTTATGACAAACGGTGTGTCTCAACAAGCCTGAACAACACGTTCATGTCCCGTTCAGATCACGTCAGGCACTGTCACAACAATCGCGCAAGGCGGATGAGAATAAACGTGGAGACACACATGAAAAAGCAAGGCCTGGCGGGGCTTTTCATTCTAGGGGCTGTCGTCATTATCGGCAGCACATTTGGAGCCAGCAGCACAGCGGAAGCCCGCGACGATTGGTTTATCGGGTTTAACAATCATGGTGATTTCACCATTGGCTTTCGCCATACGGATCGCGGATATCGGCATTACCGTCCGTCGCGGCACTACTATCAACCTCCCCCACGCTATCGTGGGCGCTATGCCTATCGCCGCCCTGGATATGGCTATGGACCGGTCATCGTGCCTGGACCGCGTTTTGTGACACATTATGGCTCATGTCACAAAGTCTGGAAGCGCGGACATTGGTATGGGCGCCGCGCCCATGTTGGGGGACTCATGTGTTACGACAGACATGGCTACGCCCATATTCGTCCGGGAAGTAGATATTTTATCCGGCATTACTGATCACAGTTTTGAGAAGCAATCTGCGTCCCTGAACCAACGTCCAGTCCCACCCCCTGGCATTCACGGCGTAGATTGCTTCTTGATCCTTTCGCCACGCACCCAATCAGTAAAACGACATGCCTCCTGGCAATGGTGATTTTCCGAACCATGCCTGGTGATAATAAAGCACGACTGCAAACACGATCACACCAACAGCTAAGCGCCACAGTCCAATCTCTTTCATGCTGAAATGATTATGCCCTTTGATAATGGCAAGGAAGGGAATGCGCGACGTCGTTTGTGCAAAAGTCGCCCAGCGATCACCGTAAGTAGACGCACGTTTGCGATCGATGGACACCATACCGATCGCCGCAAGCACTGCCATGCCGCCAAACAGAAGAACAGCGGCCGTGTATCCTGTCATGAACGCATGCCACATGCCCCACACAACGACAGCAAACATAAAAGGATGACGGGTAACGCGAGTCATCCCATAAGCGGCATTTTCGTGCTTCAGCGCTGATTCTTGTGTTGCCAAAGTTGGGTTACGTG
Source organism: Alphaproteobacteria bacterium (assembly GCA_028280675.1). Classification (GTDB taxonomy): domain Bacteria; phylum Pseudomonadota; class Alphaproteobacteria; order SMXP01; family SMXP01; genus JANQLI01. The sequence continues at coordinate 2,225 of JANQLI010000060.1, read as the reverse complement.
TGAGCAATCCAGGCACAGCCAATATAAACGCGAAGAAGATAATAATGACCGCACCATCGCGCAGGCCCATGGAAGGCTGCCAAAGGATGCTGCTTTCCGCTTGCGCGCTAGGATATGTCCAGAGCATCCACCCAAATGTTGCGAGGGAGATGAGTGTATAGAGGCCACGAAATCCCCCCACACCCATTTTCTTAATCAAACCTGCACGGATAGGATCGCGCGCCAGAATCAAATGCGACCCCACAAAGAGACAGATAGCAATGATAAATGCTGTCATGGTGTGCCCTCCTTTGATTTTGCTTCAGAATGCCTGAATGGCCGCGGATTCACAATTCCCCTTTGTTGCCGCAGGTAGTGTCCGCAGAGTGATACGCTGCCTTCGAAAGCAAGCACTCACCTCATCCATCAGGTAAAACGTGAGGCGAAAACAGACCACCACTTCCGGTCAACGGGACGGTGAGAACTCGAAACTTTCCGGCAATTCTGCCATTTATTGCGCATGATATTCACTTCAAGGGACACCAGATGACAGAGATACTCGGCACCCGCATGGTCGAAACGGACAAGACCGCGAAACAACTCTTCGAAGAGGTCATGGCAAACCCTGCCCGCGCCAAATTCGGCTTCGGTAAAAAAGCCGCGATCGTCAACGTCGATCCGCAAAAAGCCTATACACGCATCGATCTGTTCAAAACAGCTTACGAAAACGATCCCAAACAGATGGAGTATATTAACACCATCTCAAATCTCGCTCGCAGTAAAGGTCTGCCGGTGATTTGGACTCATGTCGGGTACATGAAAGACGGCGGGGATGCTGGCGTGTGGGGCACGCGCACCGACACACCTGACAGTTTGCAAAACATCAAAATCGGTGATGAACGTTGGGAGTTCGATGATCGTTTGGAGATCGACCAAGACAAAGACGCAATTTACACCAAAAAGATGCCATCGCCTTTTCATGAAACGCCACTGCAATCTTATCTTGTTTGGCACCAAATCGACACCGTGATCCTTACGGGCGGTTCGACATCCGGCTGCATCCGCACGGCTGCCGTTGACTCCTTAAGCCGCGGCTATCGCACAATCGTACCGCTGGAATGTGTCGCGGACAAACATGAAAGTTATCATTACGCCAACCTGACAGACCTGCAATTGAAATACGCAGATGTGGTTCAGGTGCAAGAGGTGATTGATTACTTGACCGCCTATTCTGCGTAACGCAAGGAACAGTTTCAATGACAGCAGATCCAGGACTTTATGATTTTTGGCCTTATCTCAACCGGCCAAAAATTGAATGGCCGGACGGCAAAAAAGTTGCCTTCATGGTCGCCCCGAATATCGAGTTTTATGAACTCAATCCGCCGGCCAATCCGCATCGTAAATCCTGGCCCCGCCCATATCCCGATATTACGCCGGTCTCGTATCGCGATCACGGCAACCGTGTCGGCCATTGGCGTCTCATGGACATGATGGATGAGTTCAATGTGCGTGGCTCTGTGTCTCTCAGCATCGCGATGTGCCAGCACCATCCGGAAATCATTGAAGCTACGGTGGAACGCAAATGGGACTTCTTCTCTCATGGTATCTATAACACGCGCTACACCTATGGCATGGATGAAGCGCAAGAACGCGCCATCTTGCAAGACTCTATCGACACCGTGCAAGCTGCGACGGGCCAGCGCATTCGCGGGTATCTCGCACCAGCCCTCACCCACACCACGCGGACTATGGATATTATTGCCGATATGGGCTTCACCTATACGGCTGACCTTTTCCAAGACGATCAGCCGCAACCGATCAAGGTCACATCAGGCAAACTGATTTCCATGCCCTATTCGCTCGAAGTCAACGATCACTACGCCTATAATGTATATGGCAATGCGCCACGGCAATATTCGGAATTGCTCAAACGCCAGTTTGATCAACTTCTCGAAGAAGGGCGTGAAAGCGGCACGGTCATGTGTATTCCGCTGCACGCCTATTTGATTGGCCGCACGCACCGCATGGAACCCTTCCGCGATGTGCTGGATTACATTTGCAATCAAAATAAAGATGAGGTGTGGGTGACCACATCCGGTGACATTGCCGCGTATTATCTTGAGCACTATTACGATGCGGCTCTGGCCGACATCGAAAAGTATAACGGCTAAGGGAGAAAGACGATGCCACTTGAAAAAAGCTATCTCGAATATCCCAATCGCCGTCATGGTATGGACCATGACTAT
>JANQLI010000043.1 GCA_028280675.1 Alphaproteobacteria bacterium | reverse complement strand
ACGTTCCAAGACGTGCTTGCAGATCACTGCGGCTGCGTTCTTCGACCAAGATTTGCGCTGCTTTGATTTTAGCAAGATCGCGCAGCATTTGATCGACACCACCCATCGTGGCGATTTGATCATAGACTTTCACAGCGCCTTCCTTGTCCCCGCTCTCAAGCAATAAGCCTGCTTGCTGAAACCGTGCAAGGGTGGCATAGCCATCTGCAGCATCTTCCGCTAAGAATTCAAGCCCTGTGATGGCTTCATCGATTTGCCCACCGGCAACCATTTCCATGGCGGCAAGAAAACGATCCGATTCCACTGCGCGCTGGTCTTGCACATACCCGGTCCAGAGTTGATAGGCCAAGGTTCCGCCCGCGATCACCACCGCCACCGCGATGGCGTAAGGGCCATATTGATCCCAGAGCTTTTTATAATGCTCATGACGGATCTCTTCATCAACTTCCCGAAAAACGTCACTCAAGACGCAACTCCCACATCTTCTTGCGCCTCAAATTCAGGCGCATTCGCAAAAAACCGCAGCCTCTCACGACGACAGGCTGCGGCGCTAAACTACCGTTTCCCGCCTTCTCTGGCAAACAGAGAAAAGCGAGATTTACCAATAATTTATTGGTTGGACACCCGAAGTTTGGTGACCCCCTTCATATGGAAGACGTGATTCGGCCCCGGAAAGACGCGGGCTTTGACCTCGCGGGCATAATTGACCACCGCATCTTCGATATTCTGGTGCATTTGGCCATATTCTTTCACAAAACTAGGCGTGCGCTCTGTCAGGCCCAACATATCATCAACCACCAGGATCTGGCCGTCACACTGGTTGGACGCGCCAATGCCGATAGTCGGAATTGCGATGGATTCCGTGATTTTCACAGCAAGCGGCTCAGCCACACCTTCCAAGACAACAGCAAAAGCCCCCGCTTCCGCAACAGCACAGGCGTCCTCTTCAATGGCATCCCATTCCGATTGATCGCGACCAACAATACGATAACCGCCTTTCGCATGGACAGATTGGGGTAACAGACCAATATGACCCATGACTGGAATGCCGCGTTCAGTGATAAAGGCGATCGTCTCTGCCAGACGTTTCCCGCCCTCCATCTTCACGGCTGTACAACCCGTTTCTTGCATGATGCGCGCCGCATTGCGATACGCCACTTCTGGACTTTCTTCATAGGCCCCAAACGGCATATCCACCACAACAAGGGCGCGGTCAGACCCACGCATGACCGCTTGGCCATGCATAATCATATGATCCAGCGTAATACCAAGGGTGTCATCCATTCCGTGCAAGACCATTGCAACGGAATCCCCCACGAGAATCAAATCCACATGGGAATCCATCGCACGCGCAATTGGCGCGGTGTAAGCGGTCAAACACACAATGGGATCTTGCCCTTTGCGATCAACAATTTGCGGAACGGTGAGACGCTTCACTTTTCCATGGCTAGACATAGTCACTTCCTTCGTACCTCTAACGCCCTTCCCGTTGGGGACAAGGGGTGAGATGTGTTCGGTTGTTATATGTAAGCCACTTTGCCGGGTTCTCATTTAACCCGATCGACAAAGGCATTGAGAGTTTATCGCAGTCGCTTAAGGGGCGCAATTAAGAATACATAAAAGTGTCGCAAAAATATTTTTATAATTATTTTCAATAATTTACATACATATTCTAAGAATTTCCTTAAGCGTGAGGAAGATGTCACCTTATGGTGCTGTAGTCGCTAAAAAGCCAAGTGAGACCATTTTTTGACGCACCTCTTCTTGCTCCGGTGCGATCTCAAATGCCCGTTGAAAATCGGCTTTAGCCTTGGTCATATCGCCGTTCATTTCGTGCACGAGACCACGATAGAAATTCGATTCCCAAATGTCCGGCGCATAGTCCACGGAGGCGTCACCATCCGCCAGAGCATCCTCCATCTGACCTAATTTCGCCCGCACATAAGCGCGAGACGCAAGGGCAAAGGGATCAAACGCATTCACTTCAAGCGCGGCACTGCAATCTTCCAGCGCATCTTCATATTGCTCCTGCAGAGCCTTAACCCAGCAGCGGTTACCTCGCGCAAAGGGGTCATACGAATCCATTTTGAGCGCTTCATTGAGATCATCCATGGCTTCATCCAGGCGCTTCATTTCAATGTAAACACCTGATCTTGCACTGAGGTGATAGGGATCGTCCGGCATCAATGAGATCGCTTTAGCAAAATCAGCTAAAGCTTCATCGAATTGCCCAAGCTCCTGATAGGACATACCCCGGTTGGAATAGGTGCTGGCGAGATCTTCATCGCTTAAGCCGCCAACCGTAATCGCTTTTGTGCAAACATTGACGGCTTCCGCAGGATCGTCAACAGCAATGAAACAGCTTTGCGCTTCATCCGTCCAGCCGGTTTGCGCCCAGCCTACTGCAGAATTGGACAAGATCGCGATACCCAGCATGCTCGCGAATACAACGTCCCGCTTGAGGGTCTTAGTCATTCTTGCCATCCTTAGCGAATCGTCATCACGGATAGATATGAGAACGAATTCTTAACTCTAACGATTCATTAGATAATTCGCTATTGTGTCGAAACTTGGTCAATCTCAAGGACCTTTGAGACCTCATTTTTAGGGGAAATTATGGAAAAGGCAAATATCAAGCTCATCATCGCTTTTTTGGCTGTTGCCTGCGCATTTGGCATCGCCTGGTATGGCAGCACCTCAGAACCCCCATATCCAGACGACATCCCCGATGACACCACAGAAGATCCCTTCGCCATCGATGACGCCGAGGCTCTTGAAGCACCGGTAGGCCGCGCCGAGGTGGGGTATGAAATTGCCGCAACCCGGTGTTCCGGTTGCCATGAAATTGGCCAGCGCAGCAGCAGTCCCATCCCGAACGCCCCGACCTTCAAGGTGCTCGCGGACCGTTGGCCTGTGGACTATCTCGCCGAGGCCCTGGCCGAAGGGATTTCCGTACGTCATGGAGCAGATATTAAAATGCCGGAATTCGTCTTCACCCCACAGGAAATCGAAGACTTTCTGGTGTATATGGAAAGCCTGAAAAATTAATCACACAGAACATCGATAGCTTCTGGAAGACCACGTCATGGATAAAGAAGTAAATCTATTTGTTCTACGTCGACGGGAATATTTTGAACAGAAATCTCACGAGGTTTTTTTGAACGTGAAAACAAGTAACACGTTTCATAATGATCTTTTAGGTAGTCTTTGAAGTCCGCTGTTTTTTCCGCACCATAAAAAAGAGGTGTGAATTCAGTAAAGATTGGGACACGAGTTCCAACGACGTCTATTACGTGCTGAATTATCTCAAATTCTATCCCTTCCAGATCAACCCAAAAGAACGCAATGTCATTCACCTTTATCCCCGTTTGATCTAGAAGCGTTGGTAACGATGTCATCGGAATGTCAATTGCCTCAGTTGAATTCTCATGAGGAATGACACTATGTGCTCCCTGGTTTCCTTCTCTTCTGTAAAGCGTGATAACACCGTCCTCCGCACCAATGGCAATAGGTAGAATAGACGTGTTGGACAGAAATCCGTTCTGCTTCATATTCAATTCTAAGAGGTCTGCATTAAAGGGATCTGCCTCCACAGCGATAATCCGCTTAAACAGTTTTGTTAAATGCAAATAAAGTGTCTGGGTACCAATATTCGCGCCCAACTCAACGACAGCTTCTCGATTAGTTAGTAAGCCCTTCTTCTCAAGAATAGAGACCACATCGAAAACAGTTTCGCGTTCCCACACACCCTCAACATAGAGTTTCTTGCCAATAAACTCGTGCGGGTTAAATGTGAGAATATGATCATCCATTTTCTTGGTGACCAGAACAACATTAGGATCAAGAGCTGTGAGGTGTCTCTTACGCCCACTTTTTCCCTGAAAAACTGAGCGTATGAAAGAATCTCTCATTTTTCGCACGAGAGTCTCCACCTTTAGGAAATGCTTCATCACCAATATTTCTTTCCATGCATCTGCGTAAACTAGTGATCTCACGAACTCTCCTCACTCCTAACCTCATAACACCGTTCTACCTTCTGTGTTATGACTCCCCACGTGCTATTCTGTGTGCGTTCCTGATGCGCTTCAAACGCCGCTTGATCTATAAACTCTTCATAGACATTAAAACGCAATGGATTCACAGAGTCTTGAGTCACCCTAAATGTAAGATTCCCCGGTTCAGCACGTGTTAGGTCAATATGTTGAGGGAGTGCATCTCTGACAGCTTGAAAATCATCTTCAGGCACAAGAATGTAGCCGGAAAGGATGACTTTCGAAGCCACGGACCCTATTCCCACTCGATAGTGCCGGGAGGTTTTGACGTCACGTCATACACAACACGGTTGATGCCGCGCACTTCATTGATGATGCGTGTCGCAACATTGCCAAGGAACTCATGAGAATAGGGATAATAATCCGCCGTCATGCCATCGGTCGATGTCACAGCGCGTAAAGCGCAAACATAATCATAGGTCCGCTCATCGCCCATGACACCCACCGTTTGCACGGGCAACAGAACAGAAAAAGCCTGCCAGATCTCATCATAGAGACCGGCTTTGCGAATCTCATCAAGATAAATCACATCGGCCTTTTGCAAAATAGCGATTTTCTCTGGCGTGATTTCCCCAGGAATACGAATCGCAAGCCCAGGCCCTGGGAACGGGTGACGTCCAACAAAGGTTTCCGGCAAGCCAAGCTCGCGACCTAAAGCGCGCACTTCATCTTTGAAGAGTTCGCGTAAGGGCTCAACCAGTTTCATATTCATGCGCTCAGGCAAACCACCGACATTATGATGCGATTTAATGGTGACGCTTGGCCCACCATCGAACGACACGCTCTCGATTACATCGGGATATAGCGTGCCTTGCGCCAAGAAATCCGCGCCGCCAATTTTCTTCGCTTCTTCTTCGAAGACATCAATGAACGTCGCGCCAATGATTTTGCGTTTCGTTTCAGGGTCAGACGCACCATGCAGTTTGCCAAGGAATAGATCCCCTGCATCGACATGCACAAGCGGAATATTGTAGTGATCACGGAACAGTGTCACCACGTCTTCCGCTTCATTGGCGCGCATGACGCCGGTGTCAACAAACACACACGTCAACTGATCGCCAATCGCTTCGTGCAGTAGCACAGCCACCACCGAACTATCCACACCGCCTGACAACCCGCAAATGACACGGCCATCGCCGACTTGATCACGCACCCGTTGAATTTCCGTTTCGCGGAAGGCAGCCATGGTCCAACCGCCTTCGCATCCTGCAATCTTATGGGTGAAGTTTTTGATTAAATCTGCGCCACGCGGGGTATGCACCACTTCGGGATGGAACTGCACCGCGTAAAAACGCTTGCCTTCATTCGCAATAGCCGCAAAGGGCGCATTATCACTGACACCAATCACGTCAAAGCCCTCGGGCAGATCAATCACACGATCACCATGACTCATCCACACCTGATCGCTTTCCCCTTCAGCCCAAATGCCATCAAGTAACGGTGATGAGGCAACGGCTGTCATTTGCGCGCGGCCAAATTCACGGTGAGTCGCATTTTCCACACGCCCGCCCAGTTGCGCCACCATGGTTTGCTGACCATAACAAATGCCAAGAATCGGCAATCCGAGATCAAAAATCCGCTCCGGCGCACGCGGGGTGTTATCGCCCATCACACTGGCAGGCCCCCCCGAAAGAATGATGGCCTTCGGGGCAAAGTCATCCAGAATGTCATCCACACGATTGTAAGGGACGATCTCACAATACACACCACTCTCACGCACGCGGCGCGCAATCAGTTGTGTTACTTGTGAGCCGAAATCAATGATAAGAACGCGCTCGGCCTCCAGACCTTGCGCGTTTTGGGAGGTAATCTCTGTCAATGTTTAGTTCTCAGCACCCAAATTATCGATCGCCATTTTCAGACTTCTATATTCGCTGCAGTCGGCACCGCAAAGACGTTGCAAACGCACCAGCTTTTCACCGGCCAAATCCATTTCATCGCCACTGACATCCAAACGGCCTGACCACGCGAGAGCTTTCAAATCATCTGGATCAATCTCAAGCGCAATGTTGTAAAAACGATAAGCGCGATCTTCAAGGCCCGCTTTTTCGTAGGACTGGCCGATATAGGTGAAGGCCTCAGCATTTTTGGGGTTGGCCGTCGCGGCGGCTTCGAACGTGCGTATCGCATCGGCATATTTTCCAGCCTGAAGCTGACCGAGCCCTTTATTCATGAGTTCCTGAGAGGCTTGCGTTGCCGCGCGCGCCCCAGCCGAGGTCCCAAGTGGTCCAGACAAGAAAAGGCTCACACCGATCACAGCAAGAGCGAATAAAATGGCACTTAAGAATAATCCACGCATCTCTATCTCTTTCGATCCCCACAGACCCGCATTCTTATGGGACTGCTTATTTACCGCTGACGCTGCAAAACCGCAACAAAGGTCCCATCACATTTTTCGGACTCTTTGCCGGATTCTGGGCACAGTTGCAAGAATCCATCCTGTGTAAGGCTATTTTGTGGCCATGGAGGGAGGTCAAGATCAGCCCCCAACAGCTTATGATCATAAGGCGCAAAATCTTCATTCTCGGCCAGAAAGGCCTGCACTTGTTGACTATTCTCGGATTTCAGGACCGAACAGGTGATATAAATCAGCCGTCCGCCGGGTTTGACCAAGGCAGCTCCACGGTTGAAAATATCTCTCTGCATTGTTTGATAATGCTGTATGTCGTCCTCGGTGAAACGCCATTTGGCGTCCGGTTGCCGCCGCCACACCCCTGAGCCTGAACACGGCGCGTCCAGGACCACCCGGTCAAATTTCCCTGCATGATCACGGAAATTGGGGTCCACCTCCTCGCCCGTCCAATTCTGAATGACCCGCGATTGGAGATTCCGCACCCCCGCCCGCTTGAGACGCATGAT
>JANQLI010000046.1 GCA_028280675.1 Alphaproteobacteria bacterium | reverse complement strand
GACATTATGGCGGCGGTGTATGACGCCTTGCATGAAGCGGACCTCACGTTGGAAGGGCACCACTTGATTTCGCTGCGGTTTCAATTTTCCGATGTGTTTCGCGATGCAGACCTCGAAACCTATCACGGTGTGATGCGCTATCGCGCGCTCACCGAACCTCTCGTTTAAAGGAAATTTCTATGACAGCACAAAAAGGCAAAGCGCTGCTGCTTAAACTGGGTGATGGTGGCGCGCCCGAAACATTTACGACCATTGCAGGCTTGCGCGCCAAATCGCTTTCGCTGAATGCCGAAACCGTTGATATTACCCATGCGGAGTCATCGAATGCGTGGCGGGAGCTTCTTGCCGGTGCGGGCGTCAAGACTGCAAGTGTGTCTGGCACAGGTGTGTTTAAAGATGAAACTGTCGATGGCGATGTGCGCTCTGCTTTCTTTGCGCAGAGTCTCGATAATTGGCAAGTGATCATTCCTGATTTCGGCACCATTGAAGGGCTGTTTCAAATCACCACTCTCGATTATGCCGGTGAATATAATGCGGAAGCAACCTACACCCTTGCGCTTGAATCCGCAGGCGAATTGACGTTTACGGCCATCTAACATGACGCTCATCAATAAAGCGCGCGGTGAGGTGTCCGTGCGATTAGGCGAACGGGATTACACACTCTGTCTGACCCTTGGCGCGCTGGCTGCGATGGAGTCGGGTTTAGGCCTTGATCATCTCGAACAAATTGGCGCGCGGCTCGAAAAGCCCAGTATGAATGATGTGATTGTGATCTTGACAGCGTTGTTGCGCGGCGGCGGGCATGATGTCACAGACACAGAGGTGCGCAATCAAGTTGCGGATTTCTCTGCGGTGATGACCGCGATTGGACGCGCCTTCCAAGCGGCGGGACTAGGCGGTGATGAGGCCGCGCCACCGCCGGGAAAGCCCAGCGCGTAGACAGTGCGCAAGACTCACCGTGGCCAATGTGGATGCAATTTGCCTTTGGCGTTTTGCGTCTTTCGCCGCCACTCTTTTGGGCCATGAGTTTCGTTGAATGGTGCGCGGCGCAGCAAGGCTATGTCAAACGGATACAAGGCGCGATCGCCGGACCCCCTGTCACACAAAATGAAATGCAGAACTTAATGGCGCAATTTCCGGATAGAAAGGGTGAACGGTCATGACGCTTGGCACGGAAGTGGAAGGAATTTCTGTCAAGGTCGATGCAGATCTCTCCGGCCTAACGAAGGGAATGCAAGACGCCCCGAAAATGATTACGGCGGCTGCTAACGGGCCGATCAAAGAGGCTGCTTTGCAGATGCGCAATGTTTTTCAGTCCGTCGGGCACAGCATTCAAGATGCGCTCACGCGCGCAGCCGAGACAGGGACGTTTTACTTTAAAGAGATGGTCACGTCGATCTTGCGCGACTTGCAACGGCTTGCGGTTAAAAAATTTATCACCGGTCCGCTCAATGATGTGATTGGCGGCATTTTCAAAAAGCTTCCCTTTGGCGGGGGGAGAGCGCTTGGCGGTCCCGTCATGGCCAACCAGTCTTACCTTGTCGGGGAACAGGGGCCAGAGCTCTTTGTGCCTGCAGGGCAGGGGACCATTCTTCCGGCAAAGGCCATGACATCCCCTACACCTGTGACAGTGCATTTCCATATGCCTGCCGGAACCGATATGGCGTCCTTTCAGCGTTCAGAATCCCAAATCAGCGCAGTGTTGGCTCGCGCTATGGCGCGTGGACAACGCAATTTATAGAGATCGTGTATGTCTTTTCATGAGGTCCGTTTCCCCACGGACATCTCCATTGGTGCGAGCGGTGGCCCCGAGCGGCGCACGGATATTGTGACGCTTGGGTCCGGGTATGAAGAACGCAACACCGCTTGGGCCCATTCCCGGCGGCGCTATAATGCCGGGTATGGCGTGAAGTCTCTTGATGATATTCACAGCGTGTTATCTTTCTTTGAAGCGCGGTCTGGTAAACTTTATGGGTTTCGCTGGAAAGATCAGAGCGATTTTAAATCCTGCGCGCCATTATGTACGCCGTCAAATCTTGATCAAACCATTGGCGCAGGCGATGGCGTGCAAACGGATTTTGCGCTGATTAAAACCTATACGTCCGGTGCGCAATCCTATACGCGGCCCATCGCAAAACCTGTCAGCGGCACAGTGCTGGTGGCCGTAGATACGCTCGCGCAAGTGGAAGGCACCGATTTTACTGTCGATACAACAACCGGCATTGTCACCTTCCTGCCGGGGTCGGTGCCTGCCGCAAGCACATCTGTTACAGCGGGATATGCGTTCGATGTTCCGGTGCGTTTTGATACGGATCATTTGCAGATTGATCACACCGCATTTCGCGCTGGGCACATTCCTGCCATCCCCTTGATTGAGATCCGCGTATGAAGACGTTGTTTGGCGGCTTGCAATCACATCTTGATACAGGGGCGACAACCATGTGTCATTGTTGGAAACTCACACAACAAAGCGGCACGGTTTTCGGCTTCACGGATCATGATCGCCCTCTCACCTTTGACAGCGTGACCTACGAAGCGGCCACAGGGTTTACCGCATCGGCTATCGAAACGCGCACCGGTTTGAATGTCGATAATTTGGATGTGGTGGGGGCGCTGGAATCGGATCGTCTCAGTGAGAAAGCCTTGCATTCCGGCGCCTTTGATAATGCCAGTATCGACATCTGGTGGGTGAATTGGGCCGATGTGTTGCAGCGTGTGTTGCTCCGTAAAGGGCATCTTGGCGAGGTCAGCCGCGGCGCAA
>JANQLI010000024.1 GCA_028280675.1 Alphaproteobacteria bacterium | reverse complement strand
GGACCGGGTAGCGGCTCCGGCGGTGATAGCGGGAGTGGTTCCGGCTCAGGGGGCGATTCAGGACCGGGCCCAGGATCGGGCGGTGATTCTGGCAGCGGGTCTGGATCGCCCCCTGAGCCGGAACCACTCCCGCTATCACCGCCGGAGCCGCTACCCGATCCAGTTCCAGAATCACCACCCGATCCTGAACCTGACCCTGAGCCACTATCTCCAGATCCATCTGTAATAGTGGCGCTGCCCGTATGGGTGACGAACCCACCCGCATTGTCTGTGAATGTATTACCCTCAAGGTTTGCAACAGAGTCTGTCGCGTTCTTCAAAGCAATACCGTTCGGACGGTGATTGATGAAATCGTTATTGACAAGATCTACACTTCCCTCAGAACCGCCGCGCTCAAGAGAATAGTTGATCATGGCTGAATTTTGTGTCGCAGCGCTTTGGATGAGGGTGCTATTGGCGACATAGAGATCACCGCCCCGGCTTGCATCAATATTGTAACTCGCCGTACCGCCTGCATCATCCAGCACAGAGTCTGTTATAGACGTGAAGTTCGCAAGGGACTTTACATGATGACCGGCATTGGTCCCCTCAAAAGTTGTTCCTGAGATCAACAACTGATCTATATGATTTACATAGAGGCCATGGGAAAACCCATCGCCGTAGCCATTATTTGAGAAATATGAATCCTTCACGGTAATAACGCTACTTGCATTATCACTCGCAAGAATACCATTCTCATTGTCAATGAAACGGCTATTGACGACGGTCAGATGATCACCTTGATGCCGAATGCCTGCACCGTTCTTCGACGGCGAGGTCGCACCCTGGAAAGTCAGGTTCTCCACGTATAGATCAACGCCCGAGGCAGTCACCAGTAACCCTTTCGGGACTGACGCTGACGAGGTCAAAACCACATTCCCATCAACGCCTATAATCGAGAGGTCATGCGAAACCGTTATCTCGCCAATATTATAGGTTCCACTTTTGACATAAATGATATCACCGCTATTCGACGCGGCGATCGCCTGCGCCAAGTCTTGATAATGTCCGCCGGCGCCAACAACAAGACCATTTGGCAAGCCACCTGAAGGTCCCATCGAGGGCTCTGGAGATGCAGTATCAATGAAAAAATGAATTTCACCTGTTGTTGTTGCAAACCGATTGACTTGCGTGCCTGTTTCCACGGCAACAGCCGCAATCTCAATCGTGAAATTATTATCGAGTGTTGGTGGCAAATCAAACATAAGACCATCTAAATCTCTAGGGAGCAGCTTCCATTCACCGCCGCCGCGAAATTCCCCCGCGCTAAGTTTCACGCCGTTAGGCACGTCGCGAATATAGATATTTAAAAGCTCTGAGCCATCTTTATCGCGAAGAGAGCTTGACACTGGAACTGATACTTGCGTTCCTTCTTCATCATCAACACTTACACTGATTTTAGATGGCACATCCAGAAGCGGTTTTTCAGCACGATTGTCAGAAATATCATTCGTTTCAATCTGATCCTCTTCATTGGATTTACTATTGTCATCAGTCTCTTTCTCAGAATCATTATTCCCAGTGAAACCATAAAATGAGTTCTCTGAAATCCGCGATGTTTCACCAGGGGCATGAACCGCGGTTGTCCCGTGTTGATGACTAATAAAGGTATTCTCTTCAATATATGCATGAATGAGATCCACATCACCTGAATTCCACAAGTTGATGAGATAGTCCTCCATCATGTACGGATTCTGGACGATTGTATTCTTGGCCACAACCGCTTTTGTATTATTTCCGAGATTGACGTTGAAACGGGTTGCAGCATCGGTTCCGTCTAAAATAGAATCGATGACCGCCGTCTTGACCGCTTGTGAATTGATTTGATCACCACTACCACCACCATAGAAATGGCTTCCTGAGACGAATAAGGCTGCCCCAGATTCAACCCACAAGTCGTGTAACATCTCATCCGTGAGGCCATTCTCATAAAAGTCGGACTCGATGACTTGGACATGGCCCTTTGGGTTTGCTTTGGCTTGCACACCGATAGGCGCGTTATGAATCCGGCTTTGATAGATACTGAGATCTTGCCCAGCATGGTGAACAGCCGCAAAAGACCGGGCATTAGGAACTTGGCCAGAGATATCCAGATTCGTCAGTTTGAGATTTACATCGCCATCGGTAACGATCATTCCCTTTTTTACGGGAACATCTGTTACCAGTTTCACATCGCTAGCAAGCCCAATCAGGCTGAGGTCATGCGGTATGGTCCACCCCTCAGAGGTGGTGAGTGTATATGACCCTGACTCAAGGAGGATATTATCGGAGGGTTTTGATGAAGCGATCGCCTCATCAAGTGTTTTTATTTTCTGATTCATACCGACAAAGACGTTATTTCCATTCATCGTTGACGAAGGACGTAAAAACGATTCGTCGAGACCAAAATCCATGCGAAGCATTTCAAGCACGCTGGGATCGATGCTCGATGTAAAGCTGCTAAGATCCTCGTGTGTAAGACCCGATACGGCCTGCAAAACTGATTTCAAACTCATACTTTCACTACTCATCCATTCGGTAGCTCCGCTATCCACCCTCTCAAATGGGCTAGGACCGGTGGCTTTGCGTCCCGTCATTTCTGGCGGTTTGCCGTTTCGTGGTGCCCCCTTAATACGCACATGTCGTTTATCTCAAGGGCGAGAATGCATGGCAGATTGTTGCGATTCTGCTAAGATCGGGAATTAATTCGAGCTAAAATTTAGCTGCAAACCGAAGGGTTGCAGCCAGCAGGATAGAAAATAACCAAGGCGGGAAAATTCAGAATTTCGTAACAATAACTTATAAAAAATCAGACATTTTCACTTACGAAATTTAGAAAGCGTCAAGGTCTGTAAAGAGTTAGCAAACGCGGCAGACGACAAATTCTCCAAAACACGACACGTGTTGCGAAAATCTAAGTTCTGAAAGTTCTATAACCCTGTCTTATGCATCACAAATCGCGGCAGATGCCGGATAATCATCATAATCCACCACCAAAAGTGGGGCAGATAGGTCACATCTTTTCTTTTTTCTATCGCTTTCAATATACCCCGCGCAATATCTTCCGGCGAGGCCCACAAGGGCCCTTTCTCGAAATCCGCCGTCATCGGTGTATCGACAAATCCTGGACGAATATCCAAAACCTGAACCCCCGTCGAGGAGAGTCTATGACGCAGGCCATCTAAAAAGATACTCACAGCACCCTTCGCGGCGCCATAGACATAGTTGGACTTTCGTCCCCGTACACCGGCGACAGATGTGATCACTGCGAGTGTTCCTTTTGTGTGCTGCGCCATAACGTTAGCAAGCACAGTCAACAACGACATGTGACTGAGCGCATTCACCTCAAATGCTTCTGACATTTCGAAGGGATCTTCTTCGCACGCTGCCTGATCTGGCAACACGCCATGTGCCAGGAGCACAATATCCAATTGACCGACAGATTGCATAATGTTGTCCACAAGATCTTGATGCGTCGTTCGTGAAGCAAGATCGCAAGGAAAAACAAAAACGTCCGATGCACCGCGCACAAGATAGTCTTGTTTGATAATCTCAAGCTGCTCGGCATTCCGGCCTATCAAGCAGAACCGGGTTCCATCACACGCCATCAGCCGCCCCGTCGCTTGGGCGATTGCGGATGTCACGCCAAAAATTGCAATGTTTGTCATCGCTCATCACCTGATTGAGAAGTCGGTTGGATTCGCCGCCAAAACGAGGACGAGAAAACAGGATCGATCAAAGGTATAAATTCATCAAGCCTTGGGAAAGACGCTCTAAACATGTCTGGCGGCATACGTGCATCTTTGGCCGGATAAAGAGCGCCATTCGCGTTCAGCACGATTTCATCAAGCCGAGAGAGAGCATCCAATGTTCTTTGCCCGTGATTCGGGATATCTAAAGCAAGTGTGACGCCGGGACGTGAAAATGATAGCATGCCTGGCGCGGCGCAGTCACCAAATGCTTTTAAGACAACAAGGAAAGAGCCAATGCCCCCAGATGCAATCATACGCAAAAGCGTTGTCACACCGGTGCAAGCCTGATCCATTGGCAAGACACATTGATACTGATAGAAACCTCTCGGTCCATACATACGATTCCACTGCCGTATATGATCGAGAGGAAAAAAGAATGTCTCAAAGGATAAAGTATCTTTACGGATAGTTTTCCGCTGACGGTGAAAGTAAACGCTATTAAACGCCTGTAATGTAAATTTATTGACAGCGGAAATAGGCGGGGTCAATGGAAAGGAGATCCTTTTTTTCCATAACAGCGAATCGCGTGACACACGTCTTCCGTCTGCATGGTTCGCACGGGAATAATGGCCCCGGCCAAGAGCGGTACCTTTTGACAAACAATCAATCCATGCCACACGATATTCATGCGTATTTTGCGAGTCCTCCTCAAGCCGAAAGAAATCCTCAACGCCGGAAAATTTAATTGTTTCACACTCCAAGTCTGTGGATGAGATTGGCCGCGCCTGGATTTGCGCCCATACAATAACGCCTGTTAGCCCGAGACCGCCAATTGTCGCATGGTAATAGACTTCATTTTGGGTTGGTGAGCAGAGCAAGCGCCGACCATCCGACCGTAATAACTCGAATTGAAGAACATGGCATCCAAAACTGCCAAACTGGGAATGGTTTTTCCCATGAACATCATTCGCAATCGCACCACCGACCGTAACAAATTGTGTGCCAGGCAAAACAGGAAGACACCAGCCGTCTGGGATTAGGAGTGTAAGAAGATCCTTTAAAAAGACGCCACTTTCACAGGTCACCACACCGCGTTCGCGGTCAAATTGGATCATGTGATCGAGATAGCGTGTATCAATTAAAGCCCCATCCGTATTCAAACAGGAGTCGCCATAACTTCGGCCATTGCCATAGGGTAAAATGGTTTCTCCCTCGGACAGGGTTGGCAGGGGATCAGATCGTGAGAGAAGAGGAATAACCTTCTGCTTTCCAAACGGAAGGTTTCCCCAGGATTTGTATGTCTGCCGCCTCATGATTACAATGCCAACACCGCCAAAAGAAAGACAAGTGTGATCGTGACGCGTGAAATATTATCACGTAACGCAAAAATGATCGGGTCATCCGTGAGTTGGTTACGTTGCGCCGCTAACCAAACATAACTTATCCAAAATAAGAGAACGGGGCATATACCCCATAATAGTTCTGCGTTCGCATAAAGGCCCATGGTGCCAGCATTGTTCACATAGAGTGCAAGCATCACAACGGCGGCCATACCGGACGCCGCGCCGAATGTCAGCAGAATATTCTGATCTCCTGCGAGATAGCCTCGGCCGTGCGTGCGCTTTTTATCCAATCTGACAATTTCACTCACTTCGACATAACGTTTTGCAAAAGCGAGACTTGTAAAGAGGAACATTGAAAATCCGAGCAGCCAAAGAGTGAGATCAACATTCGTGGCGACTCCACCTGCAATAAGACGCAAAGTATAAAGGCTCGCCAACAACACGACATCAATTAAGACAAAGCGCTTGAGGATAAGAGAGTAGGCCGTCGTGAGAATCAAATAGACAATCACGGTCAATGCGAAAGCTGGTTTATACATATATGCACCGATAACTGCAAATGCCATCAGGGCAAATGAAAGGACTAACGCCGTGATAATAGGGGCTTGGCCGGCTGCGAAGGGGCGGTATTTTTTACGGGGATGCTGCCGATCATTCTCAAGGTCCATGATATCATTCATAAGATATACAGCCGAAGCGCCTGCACAAAAACAAAGGAAGGCGATGAAAGCCATGGACAAATATTCCATCGACCAATAATGCGCAGCAAACATCGGTATGAAAACAAGCAAATTTTTCACCCATTGATAAGGGCGCGCAGCTTTTATCAATGGCATAAGGGTCGCGCCACGCTTAGAAATTACCTCAACATCTTCATGCTGTGCTTTCACCGATTTGATCAGCGCTGACGATGCATGACAGAGTATAGCGCGCCGCGCAGACCTCCAGATCGGCTTATCGACGCTCTCATTTCCAATATAGTCAAAGCCCTTGACACCATAACGTGCCTCAATTGCGTCACGCTTAGCCGCACCAGAGAGATTTCCCTCAGGAGACGTTGCAATAATATCGTCAAAAACACCAAGGTGGTCTGCGACAGCTTGCGCAACCCGGTGGTCACTCGCCGTCGCAAGAACTATCGACCGCCCTTGCGCTTTTGCATTCTGGATATAAGCAAGCACATCGTCATTATAGGGGAGAAGTGACACATCAATCTGCGCATGGTCGGCCAGGCGAGACTTGAAACCCGCCTTCCCCTTTAAAAGCCAAAAAGGCATCCGCGCCATTAACACTGGGATCGTCTTAATATTCTTTACAAGCGCTTCATGTAATGTATCCGTTGGCGTTAACGTCCCATCAAGATCCACAATGAGCGGAATATTTTCCATCTCAGATGCAGAAACATCATCATCTTTCTCAACAGAGATTGGGTGATCACTCATGCGTCACCTACCTTGATTCGTGTGGCGCCGCCTAATGCCATCAGGCCCAGTATGACGGCAAACCACAGGGTCACCAAGCGGCAGATAATGGTTGCGATGACCGCCTCTGGTGGAGACACACCCAGGCCAATTAGCATTGCCGCCATTGCTGCCTCCGTTGTGCCTATCCCACCAGGAAGAAATGACAATGCCCCGATCAACATACTTGCGCCATAAATTCCCATCGCCATGGTAAAGGAAATATCAAATCCCAGCACCTGACATAGAATATAAAACCCAATCCCTTCAGATGCCCAAGCAATCAATCCTATCAGATTACCATAGAGAAATATTTTATGCGTGAGCAATGCATGTGAGATTTGGAGAAGATGGATAATTTTTTGCCCGAATGAGCGCAGAAGGGTCATGGAACGTCCATCAATCCAACGCTTCTGCACCCATCGCGGGATGGGACTGACAACAACGCCAACCAATCCTAAGATCATCATCACTGATACCACATAAACGATTCCTGAATTTGTTAGCGCGCTTGACGCCAGAATCGCAAGGAGTGTTATTGAAATGAGATCCATGAAGCGCTCAACAAATAAGACACTGACGCTTTCTTCGACCTTAACATGATAACGTGTGAGATAAACAGAGCGAATGGCCTCTCCTGCCTTTCCAGGCGTTGTTGAAAGGGCAAACCCAGCAAGGTAGAAGATCGCATGTTTCCAGAAAGGAAGCTGCTTCTCCATGATCCGCAGCATCATATCCCATCGCACAAAACGCAAGGCATAATTGACCAAGGACGTCAACAAAAGCAAACACCATACCGAAAAACTAATTCTCGAGCTAGCGTCCACAACAACATGAATATCAGTGATGATAATTCCGGCAAGATAAAGACTAACGCCAACTAAGACAGATCCGGAAATCATCCAAATTGCGCGCTGCGAGAGAGCAGGTTTATGCGTGACGTCCTGATCCACCAATATCGCAGCCTCTCATGATTCTTGATGATAATTTTGATAAACAGGGCTGTGCGTACATCATTAGGTCTGACATGTCACCCTTAGCTCTGCGCCCAGGGCAATCCTGCAACGCGCCATCCATTAACGGTGCTGCGATGGTGCGCGTCATCAAGATCACCCTCAAATCCTGTCGCAACATTAAAACAAGCGGTATAGCCTGCCTGTGTACAGGCGATCGCAGCGTTTTTTGATCGGACGCCTGATCGGCAAAGGAACAAGAGAGGGGCGTCTGTTGCCACATCACGCGCATCAAACTCACGCATAAGCTCTGTCATGAAGTCTGGATTCGGCCCGTGGCTTGTCACCCACTGCACTAAAAGAGGTTCCTTTCCAAGACTGGAAAGATCCGGCACCCCAACAAAGTGCCATTCAGCCTGCGTACGCACATCAATAATGACAGCAGTCGCATCGTCACTCAGCCTTTGCCAAGCCTCTTCGGGGGTGACATCACCCGCATAACCCTGGGCGAAACCTGTCATAAACTCACTCTTTCCTTCAATCCAGACATCATATGCACACAAAACCTTACTCGGCCAAGAGAGCATCAAAATATGAGATGGTTTTTGCAAGCCCGTCGCGCAATTGTATCGTTGGCTCCCAATCCAGTGAAGATTTTGCCTGATCAATATTTGGCTGGCGCTGCTTCGGGTCATCTGCGGGCAATGGCCGCATTTCCAATGCCGATTGTGAGCCCGTCAGCTCTATCACCAATTCAGCGAGCTCGCGAATGGTGAATTCATTCGGATTACCGAGATTCATGGGACCTGTGATGGCATCCTCTGTTTGCATCAAACGCACAAACCCTTCAACCAAATCATCAATGTAACAGAAAGAGCGTGTCTGCGAGCCATCACCAAAGAGCGTGATCGGCTCACCCTTCAAGGCTTGTACAATAAAGTTCGAGACCACACGCCCATCATTCGGATGCATCCGGGGCCCATAGGTATTAAAGATCCGCGCAACCTTAATACTTAAATTCATTTGCCGGTGATAATCAAAGAACAGCGTTTCCGCGCATCGCTTCCCTTCATCATAACAGGCACGCGTACCAATCGGGTTCACGTTTCCCCAATAATCTTCCGTCTGGGGATGAATGGTCGGGTCCCCATAGACTTCACTTGTGGATGCTTGAAAAATCCGCGCATTGAGTCTTTTGGCAAGGCCAAGCATATTAATCGCGCCGTGCACACCCGTCTTAGTCGTCTGCACCGGATCATGTTGATAATGGATGGGGGATGCGGGGCAAGCCAAGTTAAAAATTTCATCGACTTCGACGTAGAGCGGGAATGTCACGTCGTGACGTATTAATTCAAAATTGTGGTTATCAAGAAGATGCGACACATTCCGGCGTGTGCCAGTAAAGAAATTATCGACACAAATGACCTCACAGCCATCCTGCAAAAGGCGTTCACACAGATGGGAGCCGATAAAGCCAGCACCCCCCGTCACCAATACTCTGCGAATTTCATGCATCCTTTTTATCCTATGCACCCTATGACCGAAACAGCTTCACATCTCGCTTAAACTTTTACGTCATCTCTCTCGCAATCATCGGCATATAACGTGCGGCATTTTATTTCGCAATGCAATATATTGATGAATCATAATCTCAGCCACGCTGTAGAAGAGCCAACATCTGGGAGAGAGCCTCCTCACATGTCTGCTCTTTCTCAGCAAACCACGCCTCATCGGCATATTCATGCCATGAACTTTTTCCAGTCGGATCGATTAATCCGTCAATGGGCGAGACATCCAAATGGTTAATACTGAGGGACTCCAAAGTTCGCGACATGACCTTCAGAGGCGACTCGATCAAGTCTTCATAGGACAGAGACACATCCCCAAAAGCGGAGCCATAGAGATAGGACAAACGCCATATCAAATAATGCACCTCGTAAGCTGAACAATCCGCGGGTAAATCAAGGCATGTAAAAACCCGCCGGATATCCTCAAACCATGGCAGCAAATAGAAACGGTCATAAGGGTGAAACGCCGACACGGTAATATCACGCGGCACAGTCTGGCCATACAGCATGGAGATCCATTGATCGCGTGGATTGCGGTATAAATGCAAAATCTTTGCATGTGGATAAGCCGCTTTGAGCCAAGGCAATCGAAAATCCATACGATTGAATTGCAAGACAGGCATTTTGTCTGCGCGCTCGATCAAGGCATCCAGATAGCGCTTCAATCCCCAATCATAGGACTGCGCATGCATAATGAGATCTTGATCAATC
The DNA here is from genome assembly GCA_028280675.1 of Alphaproteobacteria bacterium. Lineage (GTDB taxonomy): Bacteria > Pseudomonadota > Alphaproteobacteria > SMXP01 > SMXP01 > JANQLI01. The sequence goes on along the minus strand of JANQLI010000024.1, from coordinate 2,466 downwards.
CATCTGACATGATAGAGCGTTTTCAGATCCTCCATATTTTCGTAATTCACATGGTAATTTGCCGCGCCGCGGTGGGTGGGATCGACGTGGGATGCGTTACTCGGAAGAAACCACTGGCGCTCATTCAATGGTTCATAGTAACTCGTAAATTCTTCAAGTGTATGAAAGATATTCCACAAAAGGGTTGACCCGCTACGAAACCGGGACGTGATAAAGATAACTGTTTTTTGGTCAGCGCCTTCATTGAGAGGACGAATGTCCTGCTCAGTCCTTGGGGCATAAGGATTGGGAAGATATGGCAGGGCCGGAACAAGGTGCAATCCAGATTCACTTGCATTCTCGCGCACAGTTGTTTTCAATCGTTCCCGAAAGGCTGCGGAACGGAACAATGCGTCTAACAAGCTATGGTACAATCCTCGCATTCACTGTTCTCTTGATTCGCTCAATCGTGACATCATCATAACATTCTTAACGACGCAGTGAGGAAGAAACAAATTCCAACATACGCGTCTCTAGCCCTTTGGGTTTTGAAGCCATAATCCATGTGGCATAATGCACACCACTATACACAACCACGCCTATTGAGGCCTCAATCGCGAGGTTTAAAATTAAACCCAGAAACGTCGTGTCGAATGGGATACCCATATGCTTCCAAGCAAGCACCGCCGCCGCCATAATCATCACGCTTACAATGGTCCGCCATATCATCATAAGGGGGTAGAAATACGGCACATCAAGCATTTTTCGCAGCATACCGACATTAATTAACACAAGAATCGTATCTGTGATGACACGCGCTATAATAAAACCGATAAACCCATAAGCATAAATCCCGATAAGCAAAATAGGCAACCTGATAAAGGAATAGACAAGACTGCGATAAAAGATGAATCTGGTGTCTTTCAGCACCAAAGCAATAATCGGCGCAATACTAAAGACCTCCATAAAGCCAAGCGCCAGAATGGTAAACCGCACAAAGGGGATCACCTCCGCCCATTTATCGCCTAACAACAGCAAGACAAAACTATCTGCAACCAATGAAAAGCCGACAGCCATCGGCAAGGCAACACCCGAAATCACAGCAATGGACTCCAAAGCGTTTTGTCTCAGCTTTGAGAGATCATCACCAAAGTGCGCCAACCCAGCAAAAAGCACCCTGCGCATGGGCTGCATAAATTCGGTGGTAGGCAACCGTGTCAGTTGATCTCCCATATACGCGTAACCTGCCACAGAAACACCTAGGGCATTCCCAACAAATAAATTATCTAAACGGCGCGCTATCGTGTTGACGATACTTTCCCCGGTTAACCAGCCGGTAAAATGCCAAACTTTATCAAAACGTTCTAACGTGAGCCGCGGACGATAAGGCAAGAACAAATAACTTATAAGAACATGAACGCCATATCCTGCGATTAAGCCCACAACAATTGCCCAATATGACCGATAGATATATGCCAAGGTAATTGAGACAACAACACCCGTGATCTTTTCAGCCAGACGCAGAATAAAGATGCGGGAGACATCAAGATTTTTTTCAAATTGAATGAATTTTGGATTTACAAACCCAAGGAGAAGCGTCGATAAAGCGAGGACCCGTATCACATTACTCAAACGGTCATCATCCATAAACATGGCGACCAAATCAGCACTCAGCAGCAAGATAACAGATACAAGCAAACCACGCGCAGCAGTCATAGTCCACGTCGTGTTATAAAACGCATCGTCAGGATCTTTTTCGGAGATCAACACATTATGGATTCGTATATCGCTCACACCCTCAACAAGCCAAACGATTGTGAGCGCAACAGCAACAACACCAAAATCATCTGGCGTGAGAATACGGGCGACGATAACCGTATTGACAAGGCCTATCAAGCGCACCAAAAACCGTCCAACAATTAAGATGGCCGATCCCTTAACGATATTTTGTCCAACCGCCACTGACTGATGTCACCTTCCGTCTTGCAGGCGCCCTGCATAAGATTGTAGCACGTCATATGGCAATGCTGGGGTCACCGCATGGGATGCGTAAAGCCAATCAGTGAATGCAAATAGAACAGATTTGATTCTGTCCACATCACTTTGTGTATCAGAGTATGGATTTCCGCCGACATGCAGTGATGTACTATGCAAAGAGATGACGATTTCATTGAGCCCAGATTTTAATAATTGCTTGGCGATCAGTTTCATGCGCGCAAGGGTATTTCCTTCAGGTGTAAGACGGATGGGCTTCCCCAAATCACCAAAGGCCGACTCAGCCATGAATGTATAATAAAGCTGAGACAGTGTATCTGGGCCTTTGATCAAATTTTCACTGGGCACCGGAATACAGAGAATCGATTCTTTAGAGCCGACGTGAAAAGGAAAGTTCGACACATCGGAAAAATTCGGCCCGCCATGCACTCTATAATCATATCCGGATGAGGGACTAAAATCGATTTGAATGCCGTTCTTTTCAAGCACGTC
>JANQLI010000023.1 GCA_028280675.1 Alphaproteobacteria bacterium | reverse complement strand
ATCGTGCCTAAGATTGCGAGGGCTGCTGTCACACCATACATATAGATGTTAAAGAGAAGGGATCGCAGAACCAGCATGCCGACAATGTCACTTACATAGAAAAACGCACAAAAGATAAAAAGCGAATGCGGAACAAACTTGCAAGATATTTATTATACTCTGCGGCTAAAAACCTCAGTGTGCGGGCACTGTGCCACCATTTGTCAGCTTCGAAGCCTGGCGAGCGAATGGGATAAGGACGAATATCCATCTGTGGCATAAAACGTTTGAATTCTAAGAGGCTGCGCGGCATGTGATAATCGGCCGTCACGACAATCAACGACTCATAATCATGTTCCTGCGCCCAAGAGGCTGTTTCTTTGGCGTTGCCGATGGTGTCGAGCGCCCTCCGGTCAAGATCCACACAACATGTGAAAAGCTGCGCATCGGCATTGACCAATTTGCGAATGTCTTCACTTGGGGTGTCCGGATGCACACCGGATATGAGAAGCCGCGCGCCTTGATTCTGCACCAACAAATCAACGGCTTCAGCAATGCGTTCGTCACCGCCAGTCAGCACAACAATCGCATCGGCTGTATCTGATGTTGTGGAGATACGGCGCAGATCTTCAGCGAAGGACACAAATCCGCTGATCCATCCCACAATTACAAGCGCAAGGACAAGGATACCCCCGCTTATCAGAATCGGTTTGGTAAAAAAGCGTGTGATGGTGTTGAACTCATTCATTCTTGCATATGCGGTACACATAAGCGGCTGTGCAATATGCTCAGTCCTCTATGGTTAACGCGTCCCCTCTAACAGCATGTCCACTGCCGCCGCCAGGTTATCACAAACCGCCACAGGAAGCACCTCAGGGCTTAATCCTTTGGCTTGCGTTTTTTGTCCCTTCCCCGTGCGCACCAAAATGCGTTTTATGTTTAATGTCGCCGCCGCTTGCAGGTCGCGCAGGCTATCGCCAATCATCACACAGTCTTCTGGACCTGCGCGAAATTGGGCCATCGCTTCTTGCAGCATCCCGGGTCCGGGCTTGCGGCGTGGTGTGGCGTTCCATGGGGGATCGGAACAATAAAAAATGGCGTCAACATGACCGCCTTTTTCCTGCAAAGCACTTTTCAACTTATTGTGTATATTCTGCAACATATCTTCGGTGAGTAACCCGCGGCCAATCCCGGATTGGTTTGTCACGATGGCGACCGTATGCCCGGCAGCATTCAGGCGTGCGACGGCTTCTGCCGCACCCTCAAGCATCACAAATTCATCTGGCGTTTTGATGAACGCATCGCTGTCTTGGTTTAACACACCGTCACGATCAAGAAGCACTAACATTACCGTACTGCACCTCTTAGAGCCGTTGACGCAGGGCATGAAAAACGGTGAGCCGTGCCGTCAAAAGGATCACGGCCAGAACCATCACCGGCACCAGCAATAAACTGAAGAGGCTGCTCCACGGCAGTGTCAGGGGCGGAATAAGCGTAATCGTGGAAGCGGGGCTCATGACATCTGTCGTGATGCCCAAGATCACCAGAGTGACAAATGTCGCTATAAAAGCCATGATCACGGCTTTGAATCCCAGATAAAAAAATTGCTTTTGAAATTCTGTGGCGATGAAGTCATCCTGTGCGCCAATCAAATGCAGCACCTCGACAAGATCTTGCCGGGTTTCCAATCCCGCGCGTGTTGCAAAAATAATCATCGCGATTGTGCTTAAGAGAATGAGGGCGAGCACGAGAACGGCGACAGATTTGATAAAATCAGCAAACACCAGGATCTCTGCATTCCACTCGGTGTGGTCGTCGATTTTGCTGGCGGGAATGGCGTCCTGTAAGGCTTGTTCCAATGCAGTGATGTCCAGCATTGCATCTTCCGTCAGCGTGACTTCAATCAATTGCGGGATTGGCAGATCGTCTGCAATATTGCCTTCTCCCAGCCAGGGCTCCAACATGGCTGTGGCTTGGCTGCGATTAATGGGTGTGGCTTGGGCGACGCCTTCCGTGGTGTTGAGAATTGTCAGCGCTTTTTCAATTTCACGTGCGGATGTTTCGCTTTCTGCTGAAAGGGCCGAGACCGATGACAATTGCACGGTGAGGCTGCGTGAGAGCTCTGACGTCCAGCCAGAGGCGGCCGCGTTCAGCGCCAAAACGCCACTCAGTGTGAGAGTCGCCAAATAACACATGATACTGATCACCATCAGCATGGACGCATTGGTGACCGTTTTGGGGGGCAAAATGCTCATCTCGCCGCGCATATATCCTAACGCAGTGGCAAAATGATCCTTGAGGGCCGACCGGGAGAGCGCGTTTTTCTCAAGTAAGTCTGTCATCACGACACCCTTCCCGAAGAGAGTGCCGGCATCAGGGTCAACTGTCCATTTTGCAGACGCAAAGTTGGCGCGGCCACTTTGCGTACTTGGTCTTGGTTGTGGGTGGCAATGACAATTGTTGTGCCGAGACGATTGAGTTCAACAAAAAGATGCATCAGGCGTTGGCCGATCACGTCATCCACATTGCCTGTCGGTTCATCTGCAAGAAGCAGATCAGGCTGGGCGACAACAGCGCGGGCGATCGCAATACGTTGTTGTTCCCCGCCAGACAGGGTTGAGGGATGCGCCGACATGCAATCCCCAAGTCCCACCCAATTCAACAATTCTTCCACATCTTCACGATATTCCCGCACGCTTTGCCCGGCAATGCGCAGCGGCAAGGCGACATTGTCAAACACCGACAGGTGTTCCAAAAGATGGAAATCCTGAAACACCACACCGATGCGCCGCCGCAGATCCGGCAATTGCGCACGTTCAATTTGCGAGAGGTCCTGGCCAAACAGGTGGATCAGCCCGCGCGAGGGCCGCCGCGAGAGATACATGAGTTTCAAGAGCGATGTTTTCCCAGCGCCTGATGGCCCAGTGAGAAAATGAAATGAACCCGGTTCGAGATGAAAACTGACATCGCGCAGGATTTCAGCGTCATCGCCGTATCGGATTCCCACATTTTCAAATCGTATCACTGACCAACAACTCCTGCGGCGCTGAAAAAGCAAGCGAATGTAGGGTTTTACCTGCTTCGGCCCCACTTTGGAAAGAAACCATTAACGCTCTTGTCATTAAATTAACTATAAACATACATCAGTGACCATGTATGCAGTGACGTTAGTCCCTATCGATAGACCGCAATGATCATTACTTGCCCATCCTGTGCCACCCGTTATATGGCGGATTCCGCAACTTTTCAGCCGAGTGGGCGACAAGTGCGTTGCGCCAATTGCGAACATAGCTGGTTCCAAGAGCCACCCGAAGATTATGCTTTGGAAGCGCTGCCAGCTCCCGCCAATTATGCCGCGACAGATGTGATCGACGATGCGGGGCATGATACTGGTCGCCGCGCTGAGCAATCGGCCGATAGCGCCCATCGTGCACTTGAGATGGGGCGGTTTGCAGGTTGGGGGGTTCTGGTTCTGATCATGGCGCTCTTGGCCTACGGCGGCACGAGTTACAGTGAACAGATCGTGCGCTTTTGGCCGCAAAGCGCGACTCTCTATGGTCTCTTTGGCAAAGAGGTCAATACCATGGGGATCGACATCCGCAATTACAGTTACCATTACGAAATTCAAGATGGCACAACGGTGCTGGTGATTGAAGGTGAGGTGGTCAATCTCACCGATGAGCCGAAACTTCTTCCACTGTTTCAAGTCAGTTTGCGGGATGCGGGCCAACGCCCCATTCTGGATTGGGTGTTTCAGACAGACTTACGTGAGCTGGAGCCACATCAGGCGTCACCCTTTGTCACGCACACAGATAATCCACCAGAACGGGCTCATGACATTTGGATCGGTGTGGCTGATGTGACATTGGACACCATGTCGATGGAGGACAATCCCTAGAAGCGTCTTAAGAGTCGTTCCAGATAATCGAGCTCTTCCACAGAGCGATTAAGCTCGCTGGCGCGGCGGCGCAGTTCTTCAAGAATTTCTCGCGCCCGCTGCAGGTCGCGTTCTTCCGGCACTTTCACTGAATCGCCAATCTGAGCGCCATTACCTGCCTGCGCGCGTCCTAAAGGATCACGCTCCTCACCATCACGGCGTCCCTCTTGCTGTTCGCCGATTTGTGTTTGCATTTGCTCAAGCAGAGCTTGAGCCATTTCTTGCGCACCCTGGCGCATTTGATCAATGGCTTGGTTTTGATTGTCCAAGGCGCCAGCCAGATCACCTTCGGCGAGGTCACGCGCAGCTTCTTCCATCGCTTGTAAGGCGCGGTTAAGTGCATCCGGCCGGTCAACATTTTGATTCTCGAGATCGCCGAGCATTTGCTCAAGTTCTTGTTGGAGACCGCGTTGATCTTGCGACAGGCCTGGTTGCGGATCGCCGCGTTCAGCAGGATTGCCCTGTCCATTCTCATTGCGGTTGTTGCGTGAGCCGAAAGGATCGCGTCGCAGCAGGTCTTCGAGGGATTGTCCGAATTGCTGCCCTGGACGCCCATACGGATCGGGATTGCGAAAATCACCGCGGCCTGAGCCGTTGTTTTGGCCGTCCTGTTGTGGCTGCCCTTGGCGGAATGTTTCATCCATCAACCCGCGTTGACGGCCAATCATGTCGCCAAGGCCGTTGAGCGCATTGTCCATGGGTGAATTGCCTTGGCCAGGGCCGCCTTGTTGCAGGCCGCCAAACTGCATGTTTTCCATGGCGTCCATCAATTGCGACATAATCTCTTGTGCGCCTGCCATATCGCCCGCGCGCAGCATATCCTCAAGGGCTTTGAGCAGCTCTTCAATGCGGTCGCCAGCACTGGGCGCGTTGTTCATGTCCGGCATTTGCTCAGGCATTTGGCCGCGTTGCATATCTGCGAGGCCTTGTTCAATCAACGCCTGGCGGTATTGATTGATGACGTCCCGTAAAGCGGCGATGATTTTATCGATCTCATCTTGCGGTTTGTTATCGGCCAGTGCATCCATCAGCTCGCGTTGCAGGTCACGAATTTGCTGTGCCGCAAGAGTCAGATTTCCATCTTCGAGGCGAATAGCAATATCCCAAAGGAGCTGATAAGTGCTTTCGAGTTGCTCTTGGGTCGTGAGGTCTTGCAAACGGTGATAGACAATCCGCAGCATGAGATAGGCCGTGGCATCACCAAAGTATTTTTCGGGGACGCGTGTAAACGCATCAATGTAATCCGCCACGATCAACGCGTCTTCAGGATAAAGCCCGAGCCATTTGCGTTGCTCGATAACGGCGCGTGCGAGAGCATCATTAAACTGACGTTCTGGAATCACGAAGGATTGCGTTTCACTATAACCGGTTTGTCCGGTCTCATCCTGCGCCGACAGTTGTATGGTTGCATCTAATCCTGCCCATGGATGCGAAGTAAGATCTTCATAGACCTCGTCAGTTGCGCGTTTCGTGCGGAACGCTGGAAGAGGCAATTCGATCACGATGGGGTCAAGCTCATCAAGGCCTAGACTTGGCGTTTGGCGCGCCTCCTCTGGCATCAAATCAATGCGCGCAACAACATCCTTATCAGCAGGGGTGCTTTTGTCATCAACGGGCTCCCGCGCTGTGATCGTCTGCGTCTTTGTTTTCAGTTTGATTGTCGCCACACTGTTGACGACGCCGTAATCATCAAGAAGCGTGTAAGGCACTTTCAGGACTTGGCGGTCTGTGGCGCTGACATCATCGGTGAAAGCGATCGATGGGATTTGGTCATGAATGATTTTAAAGTCCCATGCCAATTGGGTTCCCTGCCCATCATCGATCATCACGCTGACGTCTTCATCGAGATCGCGCGCAAATTCAAAGGTGAGTGGGGCGATTTCTTCAAATAATGTTGCGGGTGTTTCTGCGACAGCAATATCTTCAGCAAGGTACGCGGGAAGATAGTTGAGCTGCGGCGCCTTTTCATGACCAATCGTGCGAATGACAAGACGTGATCCGCTGGGGACTTTTTGCGTGGTGTCGGTGGTGCTGAGACTCTGATCACGGGTCAGAAAGATCGGCGCAACGCCTGTATAAGCTGGCGGGTTCACCCAAGCATCAATGGTCAGTGCGGTTGTTTCTCCTGCTTGCCAATTTGGAATCGCCGCTTTTTGAAAGGCGGTTTTCCAATCGGCGTCTGACAAGATGACGCTAACAAAAAGCGCCAACACTACTGCGACACGCACTGCGTAAGGGTCTTGCCGGGCGAGATCGGATTGCGGGCGACCGGGTTTGAGGATACGCACGCTGTCCCGCGCCCGTTGTTGATAGGCGCGCCAAAGGGAATGATGAGTGGGATCATCTTCTGCGTTTTCTGCTTCGGCTAACGTATCGGAGAGCGCTGAGAGCGGGCGATGGCGAAGACCGCTTTTTAATTCTAAACGCCGGATCGCTTCATCATCTGTGGGCCATGTGAGATACCGCAGCTTGGCGATCAGACTGAAGGTAGCCACAAAGACCAGCGTCACAAGCGCAAGGATGTGGAGCCAAGTCGGCAGCCAGCTCCAAAGATGAAACAAAGTCACAATAAGGAGGAGGCTTACAATGCCCCATGCGGGCCAGAGCGCCGGCCATAAGCGTTCCCAAAAGATCGCGCCTTTTGCCAGCGCCTTGTAATAGCCCAGGCGCCGTGAGAGAGTCTCTTCATCAAAGGAGAACGTGTGTTGCGAGTCCTTTGTCGTCACTGATGACCTCTCATCCTTGTGTTACGCGCCGCGATCTTTAAGTCTGCCAAGGGGCCAGTTTATCTCTTGCTAACATGTCCTCATAGGTTGGCCGGTCGTGGATCACGGCCATGTCCCGTCCCTTGACCAAGACCTCAGGAATGCGCGGCCGTGTGTTGTATTCACCTGCTTGAACCGCGCCATATGCCCCTGCGGACATAATCGCCACCAGATCACCTTCCGCGAGATCAGGCAAATCACGATGGCGTGCAAATGTATCCCCAGTTTCGCAGACCGGGCCAACCACGTCAAAAGGCGATTTTGTGGCAGTTTCTGCAGGTTTCTGTACCGGAAGGATGTCATGATGCGCGTCATAAAGCGCCGGGCGGATAAGATCGTTCATCGCTGCATCTAAGATCAGAAAATTGCGCGCTTCTCCATGTTTGGCGTAAACCACGCGGGACACCAAAATGCCTGCATTTCCCATAATGACACGGCCCGGCTCGAAGATAAGCTGCACGCCGAGATCTGCCGTTAAATCTTGAATCAACCGCGCATATTCATCTGGATGCGGTGGCAGTTCATTGCCGCTTTCATAGGGAATGCCAAGGCCTCCGCCCAAATCAAGGCGTGAAATCGCATGGCCATCACTGCGCAAGCTTTTGACCAGTTCCACAGCTTTGGCAAAGGCCGCTTCAAAAGGAGCTAATTTTGTGATTTGGCTGCCGATATGCATATCGAGACCGACAACGTCGATACCCGGCAATTCTCCGGCGCGCGCATAGACGGCGCGGGCCCGCTGCCATGGAATACCGAATTTGTTTTCTGATGTGCCGGTGGTGATTTTGGCATGGGTTTCCGCGTCAACGTCAGGATTAACCCGCAAGGTGATGGGGGCTTGTATATTCAGTCCAACCGCAACCTCATTTAAGGCTTCCAATTCCGGCTCGGATTCGACGTTGAATTGATAAATCCCTGCTTCCAGCGCGGCTTTCATTTCTTGCCGTGTTTTACCAACACCCGAGAAGACAATTTTGTTAGCGGGAATGCCTGCAGCAAGCGCCCGTCGCAGCTCGCCTTCCGACACCACGTCCGCGCCTGAGCCCAAATCGGCGAGCGTTTTGACAACAGCTAAATTGGAATTGGCTTTGATCGAATACGCCACAAGGGTATCGCCCGCCGCAAAGGCTTCACGAAACACCTGATAGTGCCGTGCGATCGTGGCGTGCGTATAGCAATAAAACGGCGTGCCCACTTGTGCCGCAATATCCGTAAGCGGAACATCTTCGGCATGCATCACGCCGTTCTGATAGTCAAAATGGTGCATAAATCGTCTTTACTACGAGAGAGTGACCGCCCAATGACGGCGTTATTTATTCTCTTCTTCGTTTTGTGTTTCAGGTCCAGGTGTTTCAAGCGCACCTTTTTTGCCGCAGCTTGAAAGCCCAAGTGTGACAGCCAGAAGGGCCGCCAGAGTCCATACGGATATGTTTTTCATCATTCTTGTCTCCAAAGTCCCTCTCCCCTTTGGGGAGAGGTTAGGTGAGGGGGAAAGTGAAGTTGTCTAGGATTGATAGAGTCGCAGCTCAGTACACCCTCACCCCAACCCTCTCCCTCAAGGGAGAGGGGGATCAGTCAGTCTAAGGCGTCTAACCCCTTACGCCAACTTCTTTTTCCAGGCTTTGACGTGCGCTTTGACGTTGCTGGGCGCGGTGCCCCCGTAAGACGTCCGGCTGGCGACAGAGTTTTCGACACTCAACACAGTATAGATGTCATCGGTGATGCCAGATTCCACCTTTTGCATATCGGCGAGTGAAAGCTCGGCCAGCGCGCAGTCTTTCTTTTCAGCGAGGGCAACGAGCGTTCCAGTCACGTGATGGGCGTCCCGAAACGGCATGTTCAGAACACGCACCAGCCAATCGGCAATATCCGTGGCGGTTGAAAAGTCCTGACCCGCAGCAGCCTGCATGGCGTCTTTGTTGACGGTCAAATCGTTCACCATGCCTGTCATGACCACAAGCGCGAGTTCAAGCGATTGCAACGCATCAAAGACCTGTTCCTTGTCTTCTTGCATGTCTTTCGAATACGCCAGCGGCAGGCCTTTCATCACAGTGAGGAGCGCCATTTGCGCACCGTAGATCCGCCCAGTCTTAGCGCGGATCAACTCAGCCGCATCGGGATTGCGTTTTTGCGGCATAATGGATGAGCCAGTAGTGAAAGAATCTGACAAAGTGATGAATTTGAATTGCGCGGACATCCATACGACAAATTCTTCCGCCATCCGTGAGAGATGCATGGCGGTGATGGAGGCTGCCGCCAAGGCTTCGAGCGCAAAGTCCCGGTCCGACACCGCATCCAAAGAATTGGCGGTCGGCCGGTCAAAGCCAAGCGCTTTGGTGGTCATGTCCCGATCCAGCGGAAAGGAGGTGCCGGCGAGCGCCGCTGATCCCAAGGGGCATTCATTGAGCCGTGCCCGTGCATCGCTGACCCTGCCATGATCCCGCCCCAGCATTTCCACATAAGCGAGGCAATGATGGCCAAAAGTCACCGGCTGCGCGGTTTGCAAATGGGTAAAGCCGGGCATCAAGGTGTCAGCATGGGCGTCGGCTTGAGCCACGAGGGCTTTTTGCAAGTTCGTGATCCGCTCACTGATCCGGTCCAGGGCGTCCCGGACCCACAATTTAAAGTCCGTGGCGACCTGATCGTTCCGTGACCGGGCTGTGTGCAACCTTCCAGCCGCTTCGCCAACAATTTCTTTGAGCCGGGTCTCCACATTCATATGAATATCTTCCAGCGCGGCGCTGAAGACGAACTCACCCGCCTCGATCTCGGTCAAAATCTGGTCTAAACCCGCCTGAATTGCCGTATTATCCGCATTGGTGATAATATTTTGCTGGGCCAGCATGGCGGCATGCGCCTTTGATCCGGCAATGTCTTGGGCGTAAAGACACTTGTCGAAATCAATCGAGGCGTTTATGTGCTGCATAACCTCAGCCGGGCCACCGGAAAACCGGCCTCCCCAAATCGCTGAGGCTCCTATCGAGGAAGACGTATTTTTATGTTTCGCCATTATCTTGCTCTCATAACATCGACGATCCAGAAGCTGACCTTAGATCATATGCGGGTCTTGGCGCTCTACGCTTTGGGCGGTTTTGGCGCTCTGTGGGTCCTATACGTCATCATCAGTGCCAGTGTCTATCCTTCCCTTGAGAATGAGCCGGTGGCGGAAGCCGAGCTTTTGCCTAAATTTGAGTATGCCCAGATGCCCAAACCGGGGCCGCAGACCCCGTTTGAGGACGCGAATGGCAAGACACTGACCCTCGGGGCCAAGAAGGGCAAGGTGCTGCTGGTGAATTTCTGGGCCACTTGGTGCGCGCCGTGTATTGAAGAAATGCCGACCTTGGACCGCTTGCAGGCAGAACTCGGCGGTCCTGATTTCGAAGTGGTCGCGATCAACTTGAACCGCGAAGGCATGGCGGAAGCGAAAGCCTATCTTACGCGGAACAATCTTTCCAATCTTGCGGCCTATAATGAAAAGGGTTTTAAATTTCCCCGCGCGATCGGTGTGAGCGGTTTGCCGGTGACGTTATTGATTGATCGCAACGGGCTTGAAATCGGCCGTCAGTTAGGTCCTGAAGAATGGGACAGCCGCGCCGCCAAAGCATTTCTGATGAGATATATTGAGCGGTGATAACTTTGGTTCAGTTTTGCACTCAATAGCAGGCATGCATTGAAAGGCCACATAATTAGATATACTCCATGAAAATATCTTCGAAAAAGCAACCACAAGAACACACCAAGACGATCCATGATGTTCGCCAGCGCCTTCGGCAACTTGTGGACCATCGTCGTTTTTCCATGGTCATCAGCATATTGATTGCAGTGAATGCCGTCACCCTTGGATTGGAAACATGGCCTGACGTCATGAATGCGGTTGGCTCAACGCTCCAATTGATAGACGTCACCATTCTTTCTATCTTTGTGATAGAGATCAGCTTGCGCTTGGCGGCTTATGGGAGGGATTTCTTTCGAAGTGGTTGGAACATTTTTGATCTCTCTATTGTCACCGTCGCTTTAATCCCAGCCATGGGCCCGTTTAGCGTCCTCCGTGCACTGCGTATTCTGCGGGTGTTGCGTTTGTTATCGGTCGTCCCCCAGCTACGCACGGTGGTTAACGCATTGTTCTCAGCAGTTCCTGGGATGAGTGCAATATTGGCTGTATTGATTTTGGTCTTTTATGTTGCCGCCGTGATCGCGACGAAACTGTTTGGAAGCGCATTTTCCGATTGGTTTGGGCATATTGGGGCTTCCATGTACTCGCTGTTCCAGATTATGACACTTGAAAGCTGGTCAATGGGTATCGTGCGGCCAGTGATGGAAGTTTACCCCTGGGCCTGGGTGTTCTTTGTCCCGTTTATCATTACGACGAGTTTTGCAGTGCTCAATCTTTTTATCGCCCTTTTAGTGAACTCGCTCCACCTCATCAGTGCGCAGGAGTCCGCCGCAGACAATGCCAGCGAGCACCCCGCAACATCATCAGAAACCGTCATTGCGGAGTTGAAACTGTTGCGGAAGGAGATTACGCAATTGCATCATCAAATGGAAAAGATCCAAAACAGACAAGACTCTCATTCCGATAGCGAGAACCTATCAAACGAGATCGATTCGTCTCGTTGAAGCTTTCACTCTTATTCCATACCTGTCTTTGAAAGGTCTAAGTCTTCTCTTAGTTCAAAAGCTGTGGGAGTCTCCGCGAAATGTTTTCTAAGACCCTTGACGTACTCGACGCCTGGTTACAAATGAGAGTGCCGCTATGCCCAATGAGATTAAATATATAGCGGCGGGAGCAGGTACGGGAACGGGATCGGGGGCTTGGCCTTCTCGCACGAGCCAATGCCCAACTGACGGGAAGGCAGAATCTAAGAAGTTTCCATTGGTGGAGACGTGGGCTACAGCTTGGTCCCCAACAGACGAGAGGCTCCTATAATGGACCCAAGCCCGCGGAGCGATTGTGCCTCTGATAATGACTCTTAAATCTCCGTAAAATCCGTCCGCTCGCAACCAGAAGCTGCCGCAATTCCCAAAACATGTGGTTCCAAAGAGTGCATGAAAATCTACTGCAGGATCAAAGTTTGCTGCGCTTACGACACCAATAGTCAAGCCAGCATTTGTAAATAATTGGTTGAGTTCCGCACCTGTGGCGTATCTAAAACCTTCAAACTCACCACCAAATCCCAACTGCGACGAGATATCGTTGTATGTGCGATTGGTGGTTAAAGTGAGATCAAGCCACTCAAAATTTGTAGATGTGTCCCGTGTTATAGAACTCACGCCGAAAACTGCGTCATCAGCAGATATTAGAGACGCATGTGCTTGTTCAACTGAACTTATGAAGGTAAGTGCAACCAAACCGACGAAAATTTTTCTGAGCATTCTATTCACCCCCCTAACACTTAATGAATGATGTTAAAAATTGTCACTAAACAAGTCAATGTAAGTCCACATGACAATTTCGACATAATACAACTTCAAGGGGAGCGGATTGGTATGGCGAAAGATTGGATTCGCTCTTAACGGGCAATTGTGTAAAGGGCGGACATTTTTATCATTACAAAAATGTCCGGGACATGGAACGCTACAAACAGAAATGTAATAAACTGTTTAACTTACATCACTGCGCATATGTGTTTAGAAAAGGTGAGATGTCGAAGTCATATCAAGGACAGGGAAAGTTGCTTTACCGCGTTGGCTCTGGTGTTTCGCCGCGGTAGTCGTAAAAGCCGCGGCCGGTTTTGCGCCCAAGCCATCCGGCTTCGACATATTTCGTAAGTAATGGACAGGGGCGGTATTTGGTGTCCGCCAAACCTTCATTCAGCACTTGCATAATCGAAAGGCACGTATCCAACCCAATAAAGTCAGCGAGTTGCAGTGGTCCCATCGGATGGTTCGCGCCAAGACGCATAGCGGTATCGATCGCTTCCACGCCGCCGACCCCTTCATACAAGGTGTAGACCGCTTCGTTGATCATTGGCAGCAAGATACGGTTCACAATAAAGGCCGGGAAGTCTTCCGACACGGCTACGGTTTTATCGAGCTTACTGATAATGTCGTAGCCGGTTTTGAAGGTATCTTCGGACGTCGCAATGCCCCGAATGATTTCGACAAGTTTCATCACCGGCACCGGATTCATAAAATGCAATCCGATAAATTGTTCCGGACGATCTGTCGAGGATGCAAGACGGGTGATGGAGATGGACGAGGTATTGGTCGCAATCAAGGCGTCCGATTTCAAAACCGGGCAGAGATTTTCAAAAATCTTGACCTTTGTGTCTTCGTTTTCGGTGGCTGCTTCAATGGCAAGATCCACGTCAGCGAAATCATTGACGCTCAACGTTGGCTGAATGCGCGCCAGGGCTTTTTCTTCGTCTTCGGCGGTGATTTTCCCGCGGGCGACTTGGCGCTCCATGTTGCGTTGGATGGTGGCAAGGCCTTTGTCCAATTGGTCTTGGTTGAGGTCGTTGAGGACAACGCCAAACCCCGCTAAGGCAAAAACATGGGCAATCCCATTGCCCATTTGGCCTGCCCCCACAACACCAATTTTGCCAATATCCATACGCCTCACACTACCCTTTGATCTCTCTGATCGTCCCGCACGCTCTTAGAGTGTTTTGCCGCATCGGTCAGAAGTTTACCATATGCTGACCAATGCGTGGGCCCCGTAACGTCATGTAATCCCAGTTAAAGTCCGAGTTTCGTCAATTCTGCCTCAAGCTCCGGGATGGCCGTAAACAGGTCCGCGACCAAACCGTAATCCGCCACTTGGAAAATCGGGGCTTCTTCGTCTTTGTTAATGGCGACAATAACTTTGGAGTCTTTCATCCCCGCCAAATGTTGAATGGCGCCCGAAATACCAACCGCGATATAGAGCTCAGGCGCGACAACCTTGCCGGTTTGACCCACTTGGTAATCATTGGGCACGAAGCCAGCGTCCACGGCCGCGCGGGATGCCCCCACGGCGGCACCGAGTTTGTCGGCAATGCTATCCAGCATATGGAAGTTTTCACCGGACTGCATGCCGCGGCCACCGGAAATAATGATTTTTGCGGCGGTGAGTTCCGGGCGATCGCTTTCGGACAGCTCTTCGCCAACAAAGCTTGAAATGCCTGCGTCGTCAGTTGCAGCAATCGTTTCAATAGGGGCTGATCCGCCTTCATCGGCTGCGGCGAATGCCGTCGTCCGTACCGTGATGACTTTTTTTGCATCGCTCGATTGCACAGTTTGAATAGCATTGCCTGCATAAATTGGGCGTTGGAATGTATCGGTGCTTTCAACCGAAATAATGTCCGAGATTTGCATCACATCAAGAAGAGCGGCGGCACGTGGGAGAATGTTTTTCCCTGTCGTTGTCGCTGGCGCGAGAAGCGCGTCATAGTCACTCATCAAGCCTACAAGCAGTGCAGCCATCGGTTCGGCAAGATGTTTGTCGTAATGCGCGGCATCGGCCACCAACACTTTCGAGACGCCGGAAATTTTTGCGGCTTGCTCGCCTACACCGGCGCAATTACTGCCGGCAACAAGGACCACAACATCTCCACCTAATGCGGTAGCCGCTGTGACTGTTTTGTGGGTGGAATCTTTGAGTTCACGATTATCGTGATCGGCAAGAACAAGACTGGTCATTAGATTACCCCCGCTTCATTCCGCAGCTTGTCAACAAGCTCGGCGACTGTTTCGACTTTGACACCGGCCTGACGCGCTTCCGGTTCCGTGACTTTCAGCACAGAGAGGCGCGGTGAAATATCGACGCCATAATCCTCGGTGGTTTTTTCATCAATCGGCTTTTTCTTCGCCTTCATGATGTTCGGAAGTGATGCGTAACGGGGCTCGTTCAAACGCAAGTCTGTGGTAATCACCGCCGGGGTTGTGAGGGCGACGGTTTGCAGACCGCCATCGACTTCCCGTGTGACATTCACCTTGCCATCGGCTTGTTCGACCTTCGAGGCAAAGGTACCTTGCGGCCATCCCAAAAGGGCGGCGAGCATTTGACCGGTCTGATTGCAATCGTCATCAATGGCTTGTTTTCCGAGGATCACCAGATCGGGGCTCT
>JANQLI010000003.1 GCA_028280675.1 Alphaproteobacteria bacterium | reverse complement strand
CATCTTTATTGGTGATCTCCACACTCATGTCATAAGCCCCATTGTCGAAGTTTTGCGTCTTCAGAGGCTCCCAAAAATACACTTTCGGATAATCTTGACTGTCTGGAAACAGGCCAGGGCGATTTTCGTTCGGACCTTGAAGGCCAATCCGTTTTACATCGATAGCGTGATCGTTCAGCTTCAAACGCACAGACGACACATTGCCAGGAATGGCCGACCAGCCCAAAACGCCGTACTCTCCTGAGATGGTTTCACCCAAACGCGGGTAGACCAGAAAACTGCGTGGAATCAAGCTGCATTCGGAAAGCGGTTGCGTGACATGTGTCTCAGGACCGCCACTGGGTTTGACCCTGACACGATAGAGATGCAGGACATGCCGTTCATTGGCGACGGAGACATCGCCTAAATGACCCATTTTCTCAAATAAGGCGCATCGCTCCTCTAAAACGCGCGTATCGGCTTCGGTGAGACTTAGGATGCCGGGTTGTTGGCTGATGAAAAGAGCTTCGCGGCCAGCATGGTCTCTGAGCAGGGCGTGCGTATCTTCCTGCCAAGAAGCCCGTGTGGCGGCAAAACCCGGTTTCACATCGTCTGGGTGCCATAGTGTGTAGGTTTTACGCCGGTCAGAGCGGGAAAATTGAATCAGTGATGCCATACGGTGGTGGCCGAGGATGAGGGGGACCTCCGAAAGCTCCGGAAATGCGGTTATGATCTCACCAATGCTTGTCACAATAGGCGACCAATCTTCAAAATCGCCTTGCAGGAATCGCGCGAGGGCAGGGTTGGGCAAAAGGCCCGGTTTTGCTGCCAGCGTGACATACACAAACCCCAGCAGGGTGAACGCGGCGCCGCTGAGGGGCACACTGAGCGCGGCCCATCTGCGCCATGCACCGGCTTTCGCAGCAAAAAGACGAAGGGCTTCGGGAAGAAAGACAATCAGCGGCACATAGCCAATAAAAGGCCAGTGATAGAGCGTGCTTTGGCCAAATAAGGCGCTGATCCAGTACACGCTCGTCACCACAGCGGAACATGTGACCACAAGTAAAGCACCAAGGTCACCTGCTTGAGCTTTGCGGTATCCCAACACCAATGAGACGACAAGTCCTGCAAAGTAGAACGGCGTTACCGAACCTACTTGAGCCAGCGGATAGACAAGTCCACCCAAAGCATCATCGCCTGTATGCCGTTCAGACAGTTGATAAATGAGCGGCGCAAACCCTTGCTGTATGTTGTAGAGCAAAACGGGCAGCAGACCGAGAGCGGCGAAGATGCCTGCAATGTAAAGACCTTTGCGCTGCCACAACATTCGTGTTGCGGGGCGCAAGAGCGTGAAGCAAAACAACGCAAGCGGGATAAGTGCATAACGATAGTGAAAGAAGAATCCAATCGCGCCGATAAGGCCGACGATCACCCAGTCGCGCATCTGATCATGCTGCAAAGCGCGCACAGCGAAGGCGAGAGTGAAAACCACAAGAGGTTGAAGTCCAGCATCCGGGAAGGCGTAGACGCCGGGCAACACCGCAAGAGGCAAGAGCAGGGCCAGACCGGCAGCCCACAGGGCGTCCCGCTCCATCCCCAAAGCGCGCGCTAACAGCCACACACCCAAAGGTGTGAGCGTAGAGCACAGTAAGAGAAAGAGGCGCATTCCGATGACAGTATCGCCGAAGACGTCCACGCCGAGCCGAATGAGCAGCGGCAAACCGGCGGCCACTTCGGAATAGCCGAGTGCGGGGTGGAGACCGAGAACCCAGTAATGCGCTTCATCCCAAATGACGGGAACGAAAGATGCAAGCCACAGTTTCATAAGAAAGAATGCGCTTGCGAGACCGAACAGTCCCCAAATCAGGTGAGTTTCGTTGCGAAATGACAGACGGTCGATGGGCATGCAAATGTCTTGCTACGGCAGGGTCCGTTTAAAAAGTATCCGCACTCTAGCTGCGCCGTGCGATATTGGCTAGCAGAACTGAGATAAACACACCCAGCATCAAGAACCCAAGGACGGACTCGGTTGTCAGGAGAATTTGCCCAGTGAGATCGTTTGCAATCGCCCCTTCGGCCAGACCCAGACTTGTAAATGTGACGAGAGAGGCAAGGTAGGGCGCATAGAGCGGATCGACATCGGAGGTGAAGCTCACCGCATCGGGGTAGAGGGTGAAGGAGAGACCGAACCCGGCCACCATCAGCAAGGCAATCCATAAAATGCGGCCAATCGAGCGGCCGTAATCGATCATCGACCAAAACCAGAGGACCAAACGCATGGGAGAGCGCCGCCATCGAAAAGCCAGTGTGTCAACGTAATCTTGATCAAGCGCATCGCGGCGGAAGATGGCGTCGCCATAAATGCTGTCAACGCCGCGTATGCCTTGAAACTTTCCTGGCATGGAGCGCCGGTCGTATTTCACGCCAATGACACCGGCATGGTCCATGTTGGCGGCGCGCAGATTCACTCCGCGAAGGTCGGCTTGATAAAGGTTGGCGCGGCTGAGATTGGCGCCATGCAGATTCGCGCGATTGAAATTGCTTTGCTCAAGACTGGCGCCTTCAAGATCCGCGCCGGTGAGATCGGCCTGCCAAAAGTCGGCATTGCGCACATCGGCGTCCACAAAGATGGCGTCGCGGCATATGGCGCTTACGAAACGGGTCTCATTCAAATGACAGCCGCGCATGTCCGCTTTGCTCATATCCGTTTCACGTAAATCTGCGGCCGTTAAATTGGCTTCCACGATATTGGCGTCTTGAATGGAGGCTTTGCGGAGACTGGAGCCCGTGAGATCGCAGCCGGCGAGATTGATGCCATCCATATTCATGCGCTTTTTCTTTTTGTCCCAAAGGGGAGAGCGGCGCACGCCGGGTTCTCGTGCAAAATCAACACCGGAAAGGTCAGGCTTGATGTTCCAATTGTCTTGCCGCCACTGGTTCCAGAACGCAACGCCTTGTTTCAATTTTGCGAGATGATTTGAGCTGGCCATGGCTTAACTCCGCCGCGCAATCTTTTGCAGCATGATCGACAGCATGATGCCAAGGAGGAAATAGCCCAGGATAACTTCCAAGGTGAGCAAGATTTGCCCGGCCAATGATTGGGCTGTGACAAAATTCGAAAAGCCTAAAGATGTAAAGGTGATGATGGAGGCGTAGTAGGGCGCGAACCAGTTTTCAACGCCCGCTGTTTGTTCAATCACCCCTGGATTAAGATCGTAGATCAGGCCGAACGCAATCACCAGCAAAGCGGCCATCCAGACAACTTGAAAAATGCTGCGGCCATAATCGACAAGCGACCACATCCACAGCACAATGATCATCGGTGTGCGCTGCCAGCGTGAAATCAACGTGTCAATGTAATCTTGATCCATCGCATCGCGGCGGAAGATGGCGTCGCCGTAAGAGGCTTCGACGCCGCGAATGCCTTGATACTTGCCGCGCATGAAGCGCCGTTCGTAGGTAATGCCGATCAGTGAGGCATGCTCAAGATTGGCCGCTTGCATGTCGGCGTCACGCAAGTCTGCTTCAAACAGATTGGCATAGGAGAGGTCAGCCGAATTGAGATCGGCTCGGATCAGATTGGCATTGCTCAGATTTGCTTCTTGCAAGGAGGCCCCGTTCAGGTTGGCGACCCAGAGATCAGCACCTGTCAGGTTGGCGCGGCGGAGATCCGCTGCGGCGAGTTGCGAAGAGCGGAGATCGCTTTCGGTGAGGTCGGCATCGGTCAGGTTCGCGCCGCTGAGATGCGTGGCCCGTAAATCCGCACCGCTAAGGTTGGCGCCATTCAAGTCCGCCTTGATCAGATTGGCTTCCATCAGGTTCGCGCCCGCCATTTCTGCGGCTGCGAGTGTGGCGCTGCTTAACGTGGCACCGCGCAGGTCCGCGCCGACCAGGTTGGCCTCTCCCAAATTCACCTCATCAAGGCGCGCCCCGCGCAATTTCGCGGCCGTCAGGTTGACCCATTGCAAATTGGCTTTGGTGACATCGACTTGCTTGTTTTTATCGTCCCACAGGGCCGATTTTCGGATGCCTTTTTCATTGGGCAAATCCACACCGGACAGATCTGGCTTGAGATTCCAGTTCTGCTCACGCCATTTATTCCACGCATTCACGCCCTTTTTGAGCTGCGCCACGTGATCCGGATTGGCCATACTCTCACCCCCCAACAGGTACCCAACTGTTTGGTGCTTCTATCAAAGCACCTCCCTTCACCCTAGAAAAGGAGATTCTCAAGGCTTATTCCGAATTTCGCGTTTTTCAGTGAAATTTGTGCAATTTAAGTGCAAATTTGTGCATTTTTCAGTGCGAAAAACCGAATTTAGGGGAAATTTGCAGGTGCATTTGCGGCGGATAATTTCTCTGACATGACGGGGATAAGATGGGACCCTTATGCCTGGCGATGTTTCTCTGCGGCGAGGATAGTGTTTCGCCTGCAAATTTTACGAAGGAAGGATAATTGATGATCACACTTTACACCGGACTTGGCTCGGGGAACGCTTATAAAGCCGAGCTGATGATGCACATGCTCGGCGTGCCGTTTGAGCCGGTCAGTATTTTTATCCCCAAAGGCGAGCACCGCGCGCCGGATTTTTTAAAGCTCACCCCCTTTGGGCAAATTCCTGTCCTTGTCGATGGCGAGACGGTGCTGACGGACTCGCAAGCGATCCTCTGTTACCTCGCACGTCAATATGGCGGTGATCAAGCCGACCATTGGTTGCCAATGGAGCCGGTGAGTCTCGCCCAGGTGATGCGGTGGCTGTCGGTGGCGTCGAACGAAATTCAAAATACCCTGACAATGGCGCGGGCAGCGAAACTTCTCCGCTGGGAGATTGATTATGACAATGCCGTCAAACGAAGCTATAAACTCCTGACACTGATGAATGATCACTTAGCGAACCGGGACTGGCTCGCGGCAGAGCATGCGACCATCGCCGATCTGGCCTGTTATCCTTATATCTTTTTGGCAGCCGAAGGCGGCGTCGATACGCGTCCCTATGACGCCATCACCGCTTGGATGCGCCGGGTGGAAGATTTACCGAACTTTCTCGACATGCCACGCATTCCAAACCTGCCGCCGGTGGAGCTTACGCCGCCGCCAAATGTTTAGAGAGAAGAGAATACAGGTTCGCTTATAACCGTACGCCTAAAATATTATTCCCTCTCCCCTGGGGAGAGACGGTTAGGGTGAGGGGGACGTCGAAGCGGTGGTTGAAGAGGGTGTGCTTACCCTAAGCGCAACTAAACGAGCCAACTCTATTTAAGTAAAGAACTGGCTCGTTCAGTCAGGTGAAACAGGTGATCGTCTTAGAACCTCAGTTTCACAAACACCCGCGCCGATGCACCTGGCAACAGCACATCGTCTTTTTTGAACGACACATGATTGCGGTGGTCTTTATCTAAGAGGTTCCGGCCGATCAAGCCGATCTCAAGAGCACCTTTGTCGAGGTTCGGAAGATCGGGCGTATAGGTAATCTCGGCGCGGAGATCCGTGTAGCCTTTGGTTTCCGTTTCATTCACCGCCACATCATCCTGCTTTGCGACCCGCAAGGCAGAAAGACGCGCGAACAACGAGTCACTCTTTAAGTAGACGCCTGCGCCATACCGCATTGGCGTAATACGCGGAACGTCACCACCGGAATCAAATGCGGCCTTCACAACGTCAAAGCGCGCGTCGAACCCAATCGTACCTTGATCTGTCTCGACGGCATCCCATTTGGCGGACGCTTCGAAACCATAAAAATCCGCATCGGCTTGGGTGTAGGCGATTTGCGTGAGTTCATCCTCCACGCCCGGCGCGCCATCTATGCCGCAGGTGTCAAACTCTTCGCCGCACACAAGGCCGGTGAAGTTTTTGAAAATATAGCCTTCATAGGAGGTGTAGAACGCCGCGAGATCAAACGTGACGGGGCCTTCGTTGCGTTTCAGGGTGACGTCCAATGACACCGCCTTTTCTTTGTCCAAATCAGGATTGCCGATCTCGAATGTTTCCGTCGATTCATGCGGGCCTTTGGCAAAGAGCTCAAGAAGGTCCGGCGCACGTTCCACATACTGCAATGTTGTGCCAAGTGTGATGTTATTGCCGACATCCCACACCGTTCCGAGAGAGGCGCTCACCGGTGTGAAATCGACACTGCGCTGCGCGCCGTAAGTATCGATCTCCGCCATCAACAGGCTGCCGTCAAAGCTGGGCGGCGTCACGCCGAACCCTTTTTCTTCGACATGTTCAATGCGCCCGGCCATTTGCAGAGTCACTGTCTCGCTGAGGTCCGTTTCTTCAAACAGGAAGACCGCAAGGCTTTCGCGTTCTGCGGGGGCAATCAATTCCCCAGCTTCCCCAGAGCCTTGCAACTCGCGTTTGCCATAGTGCACGCCCAAGGCCCCTGTGAAGGGACCAATGTTGCCATGCAAGAGTTCAAGGCGCGATTCCCATTCTTCATTGTCAAAGGTGGACCCGATCACGCCATCGGCGCCGATCACTTCGTCATGAGTGTAATCCGAATAACCGGCATCGACTCGCACGGTTTCTATGAACGATCCCGCAATGGTTTTTTCACCCTTCACAGTGACTTTGGTTTGTTCGAGATCAATGAACACGTCTTCGGCGGCGGCTTCTCCGCCGGGGATTCCATATTCACTTTCAAAATAAGAAATCGATCCGCCGATATATCCTTGATCAAAAAGGAACGAGCCACCGGCGGCAAACCCTGTCGATTCATTGTGGCTGTTGGCTTGGGTGTCTGGTGTTTCCGGAATGTCATAATCATCGGCGTCACGGTAAAACGCATCGATGTGACCAGCAAACTGTTCGACGCCAAAATCCAGTAGTGCAGATGTTTCAAACGACTCATCGACGCTGGTATATGCGCCATAGACCTCGCCGGACATGCCGTCTTCCGGGGACGCACTTGGGATGCGATTGTTCAAAACACTGACCACGCCGCCAATGGCTTGGCTGCCATAGCGCAATGTGGCGGGCCCGCGAATGATCTCGACACGCTGTGCGGCGAGAGGATCAATCGGCGCGCCGTGATCTTCACTTAAATCAGACACATCGTGAGCCCCGACGCCATTTTCCTGAAGACGCACACGGACATTATCAAGACCGCGAATAATCGGACGGCTGGCGCCGCGAGCAAAGGATGAATCGGCAACCCCTGGCAATTGCGAGAGCAGCTCGCCAAGGGTGGCGCCGCCTTGGCGCACGATGTCTTCGCGTGATAAAACCGTGACGGGTGTGGCGAGCTCACTAGAAAGTTTGGCGCGTGGGGATGCGGTGACGCTGATCTGATCGACAGCCGCATAAGCAAACGATGACGTGGCCGATAGTACGGCGACTCCCATCGCACTTGACGCCATAAGGCGCGTAAAAGAGACATAAGACATAAAGTGACTCCTGAAACTATGCACAGCCTGCGTCTCGCAGTCGCTGTGCGTCTAAACGTTAAAAATGAAGGGTGAGATCAGGAGTGAACAGGAGGCGCGCGTGCGTCAGCTTGTGAGATGCGTGCAAGGGAGAGAGATGTCTGTTGTGTCCAGCCATGATGCGCGCGGGGCACAACAGGCAGCGAGAAGGTGAAGACCGATGGCGCATCCGCTGATCCGGACCGGTCGGCATAGAGAACCAGCTCACAAACCTGGTCATCATCATGATGATGGTGATCGTGTCCGAATTCTGCATTATGCGATAGCGTGATAAGCTGTGCAGCAAAAAACACGCATGACAAAAGCAGCGGAAGAGATGTCTTCCACCGCCATGCATTCCAATGCTGTTTTTTTGCTTTGCGCATTGTGCGTTTAAGGCCCACCCAATTAGCTATCAGACATAACGATATATTTCGCTATGTCAAATGCGGAGTGAAAATCTTATGATGATTGCGGTGCGGCGTTCACAGGCTTAAGCCTTTTTCATCTTAGCAAGAAGCTGGCCTTCTGCTATTTCATCGCCCTCAGTGATGCAGACATCAACGACTTTACCGTCGAAGGGTGCAGGAACAGGAATTTCCATTTTCATGCATTCAATGACGATGATCGCGTCATCTTCCGCGACCACCGCGCCAGCAGGGGCTTTGATCTGCCAGATCTTCCCGGCAATGTCAGAACGGATGTCTTTGATGGTCATGCTGTGTTGCCTTTATAAATTTAGTTTTTTATGTCACCCTGCGGCCATAGGCCTTGGCCGGGATGACAAAATAAATATCACGACCCATCTCTCACCGTCGGCAGGCCGCTTTCAATGGCGACGGATTTAATCAACGCATAAACGGGTACGCCCTTTGCGAGTCCGAGATCATGGGCGGAGCGCTGGGTGATCCGCGCCCAGAGGATTTGCCGATGGGCGGTAGTGACTTTGACATCCATATGCGCAGGATCGTTCTGCACCAATTCACTCACGGTGCCGTCAAGCACATTTAAGATGCTGGCCTGCGCTGGTTTTTCAAGCGCAAGCGCCACGTCTCGGGCGGCAATGCGCAAGCGCAGGTTTTGACCTTTGGTGACATCCATGCGTGGCACGTACAGCACATCGTCTCCCACAGAGAGGGCGGTGAGGTGATGCGCGTCATCCGGCTCCTGCACGCGCGCCTCAAGCACGGTGCCGAGATCCGCACCGCCATCCCCAAAGGCGGCAGGGCGAAACGCTGACTGCACCTCAAGACGGTTGAGCACATCGGTGAGCGGACCATGCGCACTAATCTTGCCCTGATCCAAGATCACCACATGATCGGCAAGGCGCACAATCTCATCGACATTGTGCGAGACATAGATGATCGGTAATTTCAACGCATCGCGGATGTGTTCGATAAACGGCATGATGTCCATGCGCCGTGCCGGATCGAGATTGGCGAGCGGTTCATCCATTAGCAGCACACGGGGGCTGGTCATGAGAGCGCGGCCAATGGCGACGCGCTGCTTTTCACCGCCGGAGAGTTGATGGGGCGCGCGGTCTAAAAGAGCGCCAATCCCCAGGAGATCAACAATCTGATCGAAGTCCGCCCAGGCATCGCTTTCGGGAACATAGGGCAAGCCGAACCGCATATTCTCTTCGACACTGAAATGAGGAAACAGCCGCGCGTCTTGAAAGACATACCCGATGCGCCGTGTTTCGGGCGGCATATCTGTGCCCGTAGTCCCGTCGAAGAGGGTGGCGCCATTGATGGTGATGGCGCCACTATCGGGCCGTTCCAGACCGGCCAAGCAATTGATCAGCGTTGTTTTGCCTGCGCCGGAGGGGCCAAAAAGGGCGGTGAGGGCGCTTGTGCTGTCAAAGGCGACATCCAAAGTAAAGTCAGCAAAGCTTTTGCGCAGAGTGACGGCGATATGTGTGTTGCCTTCACTCATGGCTCACCATAAATCCGCTTACGGATCATTTTAGTCGCCACTTCCGAAGCAGCCAGCGCGGCAATTGCAAGCAGGACGGAAAGCACGACCATGCGCAGGGCCATGTCATCGCCGCCGGGCGATTGCAGGGCGGTGTAGATCGCCACAGGCAATGTGCGTGTCTGCCCAGGAATATTGGCGACAAAGGTGATTGTGGCGCCAAATTCGCCAAGGGCGCGGGCGAAGGCAAGCAGGAGTCCTGTCACGAGGCCAGGCAGTAAAAGCGGAAACGTGATGCGGCGAAAGGTTTCAAATGGGGATGCGCCGAGCGTACGGGCCGCGGTTTCGACGCGCGGGTCAATTGCTTCAATCGACAAGCGCAGTGCGCGCACAAAAAGCGGGAAGCCCATCACACCGGCCGCCACTGCAGCTCCTTTCCAATTAAAGGCAAGTGTGACGCCAAAAAGATCATACAATCCCGCGCCAATGACGCCATTGCGTCCGAACATGACAAGCAGCACATATCCCACCACCACAGGCGGCAGAAAAAGCGGCAGGTGAATAAGGCCATTGAGGGCCGTTTTGCCCCAGAACTCTTTCCGCGCCAGAAGCCAGGCAAAGCCAATGGCGAAGGGCGTGCTGACCAGCACGGCCCACAGTGCGACTTTAAGCGACAGGAGGAGCGCTTCCGTTTCCAAGGGGGTGAGCCATGATCCCATCATTGCGGCACACTCAACGGTTCATCTGTCAGAGGCGGATGATCTGATACAGGCGCAAATCCATGCTTGGTAAAGATGGTTTGCCCTTGCGCACTGCTTAAGAAAGATAAGAAAGCGTCACTTTGTGCATGCGACACGATCGTTTTTGCCGCCGGGTAGAAAATAGGATCATGGGCGTGATCTGGAAATGTGGCGACCACTTTTACCTGATCGCTGATTAACGCATCGGTGGCGTAAACAATCCCGAAGTCGGCTTCAGAACGTTCAATCCAGGTCAAGACCGCCCGCGCATTGTCCGCAAAGATGAGATTGTCTTTGACATGCGCGTAGTCTCCCATCGTTTTCATCGCTTGCAGGGCATAAATGCCGACGGGGATGGACGTTGGTTCGCCAATCACAACCCGCATGTCTTTTTGTGCGCTGATCGGAACCGACATGTCTTTGTCTTGATGCGCAATGGTGACGAGGCGATTGGCGGCCACGATCTGTCGAGACGCCGGGACAATCGCGTTCGCAGCTTCGACGTCATCCATCCATGCGGGATGCGCAGAGATAAAGATATGCGCTGGCGCACCCGCGTTGATCTGCCGCACAAGGGCGGCTGAGCTCGCGTAGATGCCTTGCGCATCGACATCGTTTGTGTCTTCGAAGGCGATGATCAGGTCGTCAACCACATCTGTGAGGCTGGCGGCGGCATAAATATTGAGTGTCTCGGCCCGCACCCATGTGCTGACGAGAAAACTCACAAGCAAAATGCTGATCACGACAGCATTGCATGCTGCGCGTCCCATGACCTAAGCGGCCTCATAGAAGCGCGTGATGGCGGCGTCTAAATCAGCAATCAAATCGTCCGGATCTTCCAGGCCGACATGGATACGGAAATATTGCTCTTTCATATCCCATGTGGTGGCGGTGCGATTGCGCGCCACATTACAAGGGATGAGCAAGCTTTCATACCCACCCCATGAAAAGCCCATGCCGAAGAGAGACATATGGTCGAGCATGGCTTCCACTTGCGCCCGCGTGCCGTCGCCAAGGGCAAAGCCAAAGAGGGAACTTGCGCCTTTGAAATCACGTGTCCAGATGGCGTGCCCTGCATCGCCTTCCAAACCTGGATGGATCACACGGCTGACGCCTTCGCGTTGCTGCAGCCATTTCGCGACGGTGAGGCCGTTGTCTTGGTGCCTTTGCAACCGTGCTGAGAGAGAGCGCAATCCACGCAAAGCGAGATAGGCGTCATCAGGACCGACACTGAGTCCCATTTGATAGCGTGTTTGTTCAAGAACGGTTTTATGCGTTTCTTTATAGGCAATGCTGCCCATCATCACATCCGCATGCCCACCAATATATTTGGTGATCGCTTGTAGGGAGACATCGACACCGTGATCAAGCGGTTTATAAAAAAGCGGGGTCGCCCAGGTGTTGTCGAGCATGGTGATAATCGACTCATTGGTCTTTTTAACCGCTTTGACAATGGCGGGCACGTCTTGTACTTCAAAACTTAAAGAGCCCGGTGACTCTAAAAAGACCACTTTCGTGTTCGCTTGTAAGTGGTCTGTGATATTCGCTCCGACAAGCGGATCATAATAAGACGTGGTAATGCCGAAATCCTTTAAAAGGCCATCACAAAAAATCCGCGTCGGGCTATAGACGCTATCGACCATTAGCAAATGATCGCCGGGTTTAAGAAACGCAAGCAGCGCAACATTAATAGCCTGCACCCCCGATGATGTCAGAATGCAGCCATCGGCATGCTCGAGAGCGCACAGCGCTTCGCAGAGGGCTTGCGTTCCCGGCGAGCCGTGCCGGCCATAGGACATGCGTGCGGTGGTGAACTGATTAAGCTCTTTGACTGTCTCAAACAGAACTGTGGAGACATGGTAGACAGGCGTATTCACCGCGCCGAAATGTTCTGCCGGATTGCGCCCCTCATGGATGAGTTTGGTTTTGTCTTTCATACGGTGTCTGTCTCTTTATGCGGTCGCGACAGGAACGTCAGCATGCGATCCCCATTCCGACCAAGAGCCATCATAAAGCGCAAGATTCCGGCAGCCTAGAATCGTCAGGCCGAGATAAAGCACGGCCGCTGTCACACCAGATCCGCATGTGGTGACGATGGGTTTATTCAGATCGATTCCGGCATCCCTGTATTTTTGCTTTAAAGCCTCACCGCGCAACATGGTGCCATCGTCGGTAAACACATTGATAAAGGGCAAGTTGCAACTGCCGGGAATATGTCCGGCGCGCATGCCCGCGCGCGGTTCAACGTCTCGGCCGCTAAACCGTCCGGCGCCGCGTGCGTCTAAAACTTGTTCATCTTTAGACTGAATATTGTCGCGCATCTGATTGAGATCACGGACCATCATACTGTTCACACGCGCCGTAAAATGACGCTCCTGGACAGGTGGGGGCGGCAGGTCTTCCAGCGGATGACCGTCTGCGATCCATTTCGGTAAACCGCCATCCAGCACAGCGACATCTTCATGGCCCATCACTTTGAACATCCACCACACGCGGGCGGCGCTGAACATGCCCGCGCCATCATAGACAACGACCCGGTTGCCATCGCCCAGTCCCATTTTGCGCATGCGGGAGGAAAACTTTTCAGGGCTTGGCAACATGTGGGGCAGGGATGAGTCGGTGTCGGCAATCTCATCAATATCGAAGAAGAGCGCGCCGGGAATGTGCTGTTCGGCATATTCCGCCTTCCCATCGCGCTGTGCGTTCGGCAAATACCAAGAGGCGTCAATCACACGCACATCCGGCGATGACAGATGCTGCGCTAACCACGCGACCGTCACGAGGGTGTTGTTGGGAAGGGGTTCTGTCATAAAGCGTCCTTTTGCATGCGAGAAGCCTCATAGAAATCAAGGCCTTGTTTGACCATGTTCAGATTAGAACGTCACGGAGAGGGGATCAAGCCGCGCCTGTCCATTGTTCCCGTAACCGGTCGCGATGCAGCGCCAGCCATTGCAGGCAGATAAAGGCGGGGGAGACGAGCAGGCGTCCATCGGTCAGCGCCTGTTGCGCATCGGTATAATCCACAGCAAACGCGCGAATATCTTCATCTTCACTGTCAAGCCCATGGACGCCACTGACCTTGGCCGCATCTGTGCGGGCAACATAAAATGTCGCATATTCCGCGATGATGCCGGGTGAGAGAAACATGGCGCCAATATATTGCAGATCGGAGATGACGCAGCCCGCTTCTTCGTGTGCTTCACGGATGGCGACCTGTTCGGGTGTTTCACCCTCATCTACGCGCCCAGCGATGCATTCGGCAAGCCAGGGTTTGATGCCACGGGCATGGGCCGAGATGCGAAACTGTTCGACCAAAACCACTTCGTCGCGGATTGGGTCATAAGGCAAGACGACCACCGCATCTCCCGATTCAAAGAGCTCGCGTTTTAAAGGCGGCGTCCATGTGCCATCGAACTTTTTATGCGCCACTTCATATGCATTCACTGTAGCGAATCCATGGTACACGCGATTGACAGCAAGCGTTTTTGAATCGCCTTGATCAAATGAAGAGAGAGTCAGATTGTGTTTTGACGTCATGGCGACACCTTCACTAAAAAACGAATCCCTATTCAATATGACGGGGAACACAACGGTCAGGAAGACCATATAAAAAGGGCGAACCTTCTATCAGGCTCGCCCTTTGGAAACTGGCTCCCCGGGCCGGACTCGAACCAGCGACCCAGCGGTTAACAGCCGCTTGCTCTACCAACTGAGCTACCGGGGATCAGACGGCCTCACCTCAGCAAGATCGACCGTTCGGTTGGGTCCTATAACAAAGAGAATTGCCGGAGACCAGCCCTTTATGCAAAGAAAGGCCATATTTTTGTGCGGTATGGAGCCTATGGTGGTCCTAAGAAAGGCGTTCTGAATGTCCACAATCCGATTTGGCGATAAAACCTATCAGCTCCCAGGCTCGCGGATCGCGCGAATCGCTTTGGGTGTCGGCTTGATTGTCGGAGGGATTCTCGGGTTTCTGCCGATTGTCGGGTTTTGGATGATTCCCTTGGGCTTCTTGGTGTTGAGTTTCGATTCCCCGCGCGTGCGGCGCTGGCGGCGGCAATTGGAAGTGAAGTGGTTGCGCAAATGGCGTAAGACTGGTGCGG
>JANQLI010000377.1 GCA_028280675.1 Alphaproteobacteria bacterium | reverse complement strand
GCGGTTGAGGCTCATGATCCGCGTGTAACCCGCATTCCCGATGGGCGGCTCAAAGGTTTGCCCCCACATATGTTCCGCCATCGTGAAAGCCACCATGGTTTCAAACATCGGCACTTCAATGGCTTGCCCTTGGCCGGTTTTTTCCCGGTGATACAGAGCGGCGAGAATGGCGTAGACGGCGGTGAGTCCGGTCGTTTTGTCGGCAATCACCGTCGGCATGTAACGAGGCTCGCCATACACCATGGCATTTAATTGCGCGATCCCGCTGGCGGCCTGGATGGAATCGTCGAGCGCGCCTTTACTGCCATAAGGCCCTTTCGCGGAATAGCCATAGGTGGCGCAATAAATGATCTTTGGATTGGCTTCTTTGACTTTTTCGTAGTTGAGACCTAAGCGATCCATGGCCTGGGGGCGGAAATTGTGAATGATCACATCGGATTCTTTGACTAACCGTAAAGCCGCTTCTTTGCCCGCGTCGGATTTAAGATCCAGCACAATGTCGCGTTTATTGCGATTGCAGGTGAGGTAGAGCGCGGCCATATTTTTGGTGTTCCGGGAAGCGCCCAGATTCCGGTTCGAGTCGCCCGTTGGCGGTTCGACTTTGATCACCTCAGCGCCCATATCCGCCAGGGTTTGGCAGGCGTAAGGACCCATCACGACGCTTGTCAGTTCAAGAATGCGGACACCTTCAAGTGGACCAGGCATTGCTACTCTCCATGCTATGAGGCGGTCAGGGGCTTTAGCACCCCGAGAATGGCGCGCAACCTACCCTTAGTGATGACGCTGCGCAAGCGCTCTGTTACCACATTGTGGACGCAGATCATTGTTAGGCCTGCTCAGCATGTGGACGGGTCGTATTTCCATCATTCGGCATGCGAATCCATCTTAACAAGCTAGAATTATCCTGCTAAGGACCGAAAGAGGTCCTGACAGCATACCGCGCATTGAGGTGCGTGCCGTCTCTACAAGACCTATTAGTAAGAAAGGGAAGAGCATGACGAAGAAAGTCCAAGACGAAGCGCCAGCACGCAGTGCCGAAGCGCAAGCCTGGATCGATGAGAATGTTGCTGAACAGCAAGTGCGTTACGAGGGCATTGTCAAAGAAATGGATGAGCTCGCACCAACTCGTGCGAAGTGGTACGAAGAATTTTTGCACATTGTGCAAACCAAAGGATTCAGTGCGGATGGTGATCGCCGTGTTGTGATCAAGCCAGAAAATGTGCCGCAAAAGCCTGACCGCCCGGACCGCGTTGTCTTTTAAGACGCGATTATTTTTGATGCACGCAAACGCACTAGTAATAAGGAATTTCGACGATGGCACGGCCACATATTGAACCCTATGTTGAATTGAACGAAGACTTTAAAAAGTTTGATCAACTCGGCACCACGGGTAGCCACTACAAAATACTCTCTCTCGATGTGGACACAGGGGCCTGTACCCTAAAAGTCCGCTATAATGCTGGTTTCTCACGCCCTCCTGGCATGAGTTACTCGGATTGTGAAATTTTTGTTTTGAACGGTCTGATGACTGTGGGTGACACAACATGTGTTGCGGGTCATTACTTCTTCATTCCTGCAGGTGTCGCCACCGGCGCCATTAACGTCCCGCAAGGCTGTGAAGCGCTTGTGATGTATAATGACAGCGAACCAAGCTTCATCGAAAGTGACACCAATCACCCGCTCGCAAATACCGAAGGGTTCATCTCCGTCAACTCTTACGAAGATATGCCGTGGGGTGGCGGCAGCATCGTGTCTCCGTCCGTGGCGACAGGGTGTATGATCAAGATTCTTCGCTATGACCCGCTCTCTGAAGCAATTTCATTCCTTTACTGCATGGCGCCCAAATTTATGCAGGACAACATTTCGTACCATGACTGTGCGGAAGAAAGTTACCACATTTGGGGAACATCCTGGATGATGCAGTTCGGCGAATTGCCGACGGGCGGGTATTTCTGGCGTCCGCCATATATCAACCACGGTTCTTTCCGCTGTGAGCTTGGCACATTGGCGTTCGGCCGGACCGACTCCAAACTGCACAACTACTTCCACTTCAATCCATGGAGTAATGTGGACGAAAACATTCTTCGCGCTGGGGCGCATCTCTATCGCCAGCGTCCCGATATGTTTAAGTGGGTTGCATCGGATGGCCACAACCACCCGCACGGTCCTGATGATTTCCAAAATCCAGGCTATAATCACCCGCATGAACATTAAGGTTCGGGTAAAGAAGTTTAAGAAAAGCCTAGCGCATCGCGCTGGGCTTTTTTCTTTTGTGCGATATTGAACAATTTCATTAAGGTTTGATTCACTAACGTATCGTGTACGGATGAGTTTGATGACGTCCTTTAATGGAGCTTAAGAAAAGGTAACGCGCAAAAGATCGAGTATAGTGAGGTGTTTTTTTAATCAGCATATGAATATACACGTCCTGCGCGTTTGCATTAACTATGGCGTTTAATGAGAAATTAGCGAAGTTTTTTTAAGGTTCACTTGCACCAGGGATGCAAGTGACGTGTTACGCAAGATTTCTTTTGAACATTTTTGGCCGGATAGTGTTGAGATGCCTGAAGCGCAGATCAACCGCTGGACTTTGCGTTTCAAAGATAAAGAGTTTGAGCGGACTTTTGTGCGCGAGCATGTCAAACGCGACCTGCCTATGTGCACCTTCTACATTATGCTTGGCATCGGGGCGATCCTGACCTATGGCATCCTTGATTATCTTGTGCTTCCCGAGGAGCAGTTCTGGATTCTTGTTAATATTCGTTTGTGGACATGCGGTATTCTGAGTGTCTTTGTAGCTGCATGTTACTTACCCGATATTGATAATAAAATTCAGTGGGTAATCTCCGCCAGTATGGTGGTTTCGGGAGGCGGCATCATCTTGATGACCTGCATTCTCGATGAGCCATTTAGTTATATCTACTATGCCGGGTTGATCCTCACCATTATCTACAGTTCGAACTTTTCATTGTTGCAGTTCAGTTTTGGCATGGCTGTCTCGCTCATCCTTTTCGGCCTTTACCTTTATGCGGCGGTCGTGCTCAATCCCATCCCTAATTGGGCGCTGACGGCAAATCTCTTCTTCCTTACCGTGTCAATCGGGTGGACGATCTGGACCTCTTATTGGAAAGATTTCAATGTTCGCAGTGAATTTGTCAGCCGTTATTTCTTGATGCGCGAAAAGTCTAAATCGGAAGAATTATTGACCGCTGCGGAAGCTGGCAATAAAGCGAAGAGCGAATTTTTGGCGGTGATGAGTCACGAGTTGCGCACCCCCTTAAATGCGATCATCGGTTTCTCGGAAGTGATGCAGCAAGAGCTTTTGGGCCCTATGGGGAACGATCAATATGAGGCCTATATCACGGATATTGCCGATAGCGGACATCACTTGCTGAGTATCATCAATGATATTCTCGACCTCTCCAAAGCGGAATCGGGCCACCTTGAATTGAATGAAGACACGGTTGAGATCGAAACCTTGATTGAAAAAGCATTGCGCGTGTTCCGCGAGAAAGCGACCCTGGAAGGGGTGCATCTGTCCTATGACCGTTTGGGAGCGAACCCGGTTCTGCTTGTGGATTCCCGCCAACTGCGTCAAATCGTCATCAATCTGGTGACCAATGCGATTAAGTTTACCGAAAAGGGCGGATGGGTGCGTGTGCGGACGGAGATTGATGCGGGAGGACACTTTAATCTCCTTGTCGAAGACAACGGGATTGGGATCAGTGAACAAGATCTGCCACGCGTTCTCGATCCGTTTGTGCAGGTGGAATCATCGCTGTCCCGCGAAAATGGCGGCACCGGGCTGGGCCTTCCCTTAGTCAAGAAAATGGTCGAGCTGCATGGCGGCACACTTGCGCTTGAGAGCAAGCTCGGCGCAGGCACCCGTGCTGTCGTGCAATTCCCAGCCCACCGGGTGATGTCACATGAGGCCGAGGGATCCTCTACAGCCATTAGCGCTGCGTAAGACCCGCCTCTGACCCCATTACGCTTTTGGTTTTCTGATGGTCAGAAGATAAATGCGGTCCGTCCGATCAGTGAGAAGATCGACTTTGGCGTCCGTTATATCTTTCGCGAGCTCGCGCATCTCCTCATCGCTCCGGTAGATCATTGGCCAGTCGGTGACGAATTCGGCGCCCCAACGGCCCGCAACAGGACCGAGCTTTAAATTGCCAATGACAACAAGGCCGCCTGGCGCAAGCCGGTCATAGAGGGTTTTTGTCAAATTGCGCGCACTCCGCGGGCGGAGATAATCGAACAGTCCAACGGAATAGATCATGTCCTGTGGGGTATGCTTTTTCGATAAAGCGCCACCGGTCATTAATTCCGTAAAGGAACTGTGCAGGCATTGCATATTCACAAGATCATCCAAACGCATGGTGTGTGGGTATGTGCGTTCATAGGTATAGGTCAACGCATCATTGTCTTGGTCGATCAATGTCAGATTCAAGGGGCGAATAAGCTTGCTTTGACTGAGCACGTTGACGATTTCTTGCGCGCTCCCGCACGCGACATTGGTGATATGAATGGGGTCGTCACCGTCTTTGTCGAGAATTTCTTGGCTGATGATATGTTGCACCATCGACATGCGTGTCACAACGCAATCAAGAGAGTCCATGCCAAGACGATGTGCGAGTTTCCCATAAAGGCTATCACCGTGATCTTGCCAGGAATAAACGTAATCCATAACGCGGAAATCGCCTGGGTATCCGAAAGGCTTATGATAAGCGCGGTGCCAGATCGGCCCGTCCATCAGTTCCGGTGTGATCACAAGTTCCGCAAAGTCTTTCGCCGCATGAAAATCGTCGGTGTTGTTAAAAATGTCGTCGAGATATGTGTTCGCTTCGTCTGACAAAGCACGCCAGGCCGGAAGCAGTTGATCCGATGCAAGATCAAGAATATCACGCCCATAATTGGCGGTATCGCGCATCGCGGAATGTTCTTTCTCCCAATCGGTCAGGATAGATTTGTGCGACCGCAGCATATGGATGGCTTCGGCCCCCATGAGCCGGAATTTTGTCAGTGCCGGGCTTAAGTTATCGGGGTGGTGCAAGTGCAGTCGTTGCTTGAGGACATATTCCTGATATTGCGCGGTCAGGCGGGGAATATCGAGGAATTTGTCTTGCAAATGAAAGCCGATTTGTGTTCCCGACAAGCTTGGAGACACGCGCACAACCCGGCCCATGCTTTCGTAAATCAATGTTGTGCCAACACGTAACTGAATGGGAAACACCTGTCCCATGGCCGCTTCATTAAATTGCCCCGAACGGTCCAGGGTTGCGATCCCGCTAATACTCACATTCACAAGTTTGTGACGTTGGCCGTCAATCAGGGTTTCAAGGCCGGGCCCATTGAACAGGCTTTGCGGGTCGAAGCGCTTGCCGCGAAAGAATATCTGACGTCCGTGTGCGCCTTCAAGATGTTCGTACATTGTCATTTCTATCCACGTCCTTTAACCCAATGAGTCTCCATGTTCTTGTCCGTTTTTGCGGACGAACGCCGCCCTTGCGTCAGGACACGTCCTGCGCATGATCAAACTTTGTTATGACGGCTGATGTTTCAGAAGTATCAGTACACAGATTAAGATACACAACCTCTGCCTGTTAGTGTCCGCCTTCGAACGGAATGGAAGCATACAGAAAGTGCGGAATCAAGTTAACCTTAACGCTTTGTTAATACTTTTCTTTGTGAAAATTTTGTGTTGATTCTAGATTTGGTAGGTGATGATTGTTGATGTGGATATGCTGTGTCGCGTTAACGTTTATTAACTTTTGTTAACACATATTAACAAAAAATATGTTGTCTTGCTTAGCGACTCGCAACGATGGCGGTGTCTTCATTGCTGATCTGTTTGTGTTGCGTGAAGCGAAACAGTTTTGCAAGTATGCGCGGCTGTAATAGCGAGAAGGGTGAATCCACTAAATGTACGACGCGGAAAAATTGGTTTAACACATCAGGGTCGTTGGAACGCATGATGTGGTCTTTGACCCAGGTTTG
The DNA here is from genome assembly GCA_028280675.1 of Alphaproteobacteria bacterium. Classification (GTDB taxonomy): domain Bacteria; phylum Pseudomonadota; class Alphaproteobacteria; order SMXP01; family SMXP01; genus JANQLI01. Next base: position 4,656 of record JANQLI010000377.1, on the reverse strand, counting down.
CGGTGCATACAGAATGCTGCGATTGCCCGTTGTGTGCGGATATTTAAAACATTCATCCCGCGAAATATCCCAAGGCACGTCAATCACACGCGAGAGGGCGTGGTAAATCTTCTTCGGCAACGCAGCTTGCGATATGTGCCCTTGTGCATGGTCTGCCAGAACACCCTGCATGGCTTTCACTTCTAACGCGACCCCGCTGATCCCTTGTGCAAAGGCTGGATTAAGGCTGCACATCGCATCGCCAATCGCCACAATATTTTGCGGTGTGCGCGGCATGCGTTCGTAATGGCGGCGCAGTGAACCGATAAATTTATGACGGATGATGTCGCCTTTCGGGGCAAGGTCTTTGATAGAGTCATAGATCTCCGGGGAGGGCAGGCTTTTCGCAAACTCTTTGAAGCCGGCTTCATCAGTTGGCGGGTGATCGCCGTGATAGCCGTAAAGAGTCACCAAATATTGATTGTTCTCGATGCAGCACACAACACCGCCGCGCAGTTCATCTGGGATATGTGGATATAATGCCGTGAGCAGCCATGTGTGATCGATGGCCGGGTCACGATCAAAAGTGCATGTGGAATAGGCAAGGTCAAACCCGATGAGATGCTCAGGAGGCGCGCCATAAGGACTGTCTTTTAACCAGCGTGGATAGAGCGCCCCGCGGCCACCTGCATCAATCACGAAATCAGCATCATAATGAGTGATGTCGCCCTCTTCATTTTGCGCTTCCACATGAGTCACGCGCGTGGCGGAGGAATCGAGAAGGTAATCTTTGACTTTCACACCAGACACAACGCGAATATTGGGGATCGCAAGAACTTTCCGTGTGACGATCTGATCGATCACGGGGCGGCTTTGAACATATTGCGCGAGGTCGCTTTTAAATTGTGGATACCAATGCCCACTCAAGCGCCAGCGAATTGTGTATGCAAAATTACCGGTTTGCGCGCCCGCCGCGACAAGATCATCGGCAAAACCCGGTAAGAGGTCGCTGATCGCCATTTCACCGCCGCTGAGCAAGATATGAATATGCCGTGATTGCGGAATGCCTTTACGCGGGCGAAGAGATGTCATCGCCAAGTCCTCAGCGTGATCACGCTCCAGGATGATCACCTCGTCATAATATTCAGACAGAACGCGCGCTGAGAGGAGGCCAGCCGTACTGGCGCCAACAACGATAGCCGTTTGCCCAAGGCGATGAGGTGTATTCATGTGTATGTTCTCTTCTTGATTGCTCTCAAAAACTATAAAATCAGCTTTGTGTGAAATCCACTTATGGTTAACAAGTGTTAACACCTGCGACAGAATGCCTGTATAACTGTCAATGATGAAAGCGATGACGTTTGAAAAAGCTGGCGCGCCGCTTCGCGAGCGGGATGTGCCGCAGCCAGAGGTCACACCGGGACATGTCTTGGTCAAGGTCACGGCTTGTGGCGTGTGCCGTACGGATTTGCATGTTGTGGATGGTGATCTCAAGGACCCCAAACCCCATATCATCCCAGGTCATGAAATTGTCGGCCGGGTTGCGCAGCTTGGCGATGGGGTGACGGCCTTTGCGGTTGGCGATCGGATCGGTATTCCCTGGCTTGGCGGAACCTGCGGCGCATGCGCTTATTGTGCGCAAGAGCATGAAAACTTATGTGATGACGCGCAATTCACCGGTTATCAAATTGATGGCGGCTATGCGGAATACACCCTTGCGGATGCGCGCTATTGCTTTCCGATCCAAGGCGATTATTCCGATGTCGAAGCGGCGCCTTTGCTCTGTGCGGGATTGATCGGCCACCGGTCTTTGCGCATGGCGGGAGAGGCGGCCCGTCTTGGAATTTATGGCTTTGGCGCCGCGGCGCATATCGTTGCGCAAGTGGCGCGGTATGAAGGGCGCGAGGTGTACGCCTTCACCCGGCCCGGCGATAAAGCCGCGCAAGAGTTTGCAACATCGCTTGGCGCGGTGTGGACCGGTGGGTCAGATGAAAGTCCGCCCACGCCGCTTGACGCAGCGATTATTTTTGCGCCAGCAGGGGAACTTGTCCCCCTTGCCCTGCGCGATGTGCGCAAAGGCGGGATTGTTGTCTGCGGCGGCATTCATATGAGTGACATCCCAAGCTTTTCCTATGATCTCCTTTGGGGAGAACGCACGGTGAAATCTGTGGCCAACCTGACGCGGCAAGACGCGCTTGAATTTCTGGATCTGGCGCCCAAGGTGCCGGTGCGGACGGAAGTCGTCACGTATGACCTTTCGGCAGCCAATCGCGCCTTGAAGGATTTACGGCAGGGCCGCTTACAAGGAGCTGCAGTGTTGGTGCCTTAACGGCGGATCACCTTATCGACGCGTCCAAGAATATTGTCAGCAGGAACATACCCGACGCGCTCCGTTCGGCTGTCATGTGAATTGTCACGATGATCGCCCAATACAAAATAATGACCGGGCGGCACGGTAAACACAGCCGTATTATCGGTGCGGCCGTTCACATTTGCGTCGATGACAGTATATGTGATGTTGTTGTCGAGCGTTTCTTGATATTGCGGCAGTGTGACATCGCCCACGCCAGGGATGTATGTGTCAAACCCCTGCATACGTCTCTGCAACAGGGCAAGGTCATTCAGGTAAGGGGTGCCGTCTTTCATGTGAATGCGGTCGCCCGGCATCCCCACAATCCGTTTGACGTAATGCACACCATCTTTTGTATTGAGAAAGACGGCCACATCGCCGCGCGCAGGCGCCATTTGGTATTGACGGTCCTGGGCTGCGAAATGTTGGACGGGCAATGGCAGAAGCATACGCACATATCCGTAAGCATAGCTCTGCGTTTCGAGTCTGTCGCCCTCTTGCAAGGTCGGGAGCATGGACACCGCGTTGACCTCAAATGCGCTGACAAAAAGCGGGCGTAACCCTGGAAGCACGGCCAAGATCAGTGTGCCATAGAGGGGAAGGGCTATGATGAGATGCTTGATGTCGTGAAAAGGAGGGTGGTCTTTCAAGGCGCTGAGGAAAAGCCCGTGCAGAGCGCCGATGAGATGTGCTGCCAATAACAGGCCGTAGAGAACCTCCTGGCTGAGGTGCAACGTGCCATTGGTTGTAAGCAGGATCACAGTGAGGGGAATGAGCGTATAGCTGAGAGCCCAAAGGTAAAGTCCGAGAAACAGCATGCCGAAAATCGGAGAACATGCGAGAAAGATACCGAGAACCATCCAGGGGCGAAACGTCAACAAAGCTTGCGGCATCAATACGCACTCAAGGGCAAAAAGGCGATTATAACCGGGGGATAAAACAGGGTCCAGTTTAGGGCTGGATGCGGCGCGTAAGGCGCGCTATGACACAGCTATGCGTAACGCAACAACAGCTTTGGTTCTGTTTTCCGGCGGGCAGGATTCTGCAACCTGTCTCGCCTGGGCGTGCGCGCGGTTTGATCATGTCGAAACGCTTGGTATTGCGTATGGGCAGCGCCATGAGGTTGAACTGGCGTGCCGCAAAAATGTGCTGGCTGCGTTTCGCACTCAATTCCCGGATTGGGGAGCGAAGCTTGGTCAAGATCATTGTCTTGACGCCTCCGTGTTGTTAGATATTGGTGAGACAGCGCTCACCTCGGATGCGGAAATCACCATGGGTGAGAACGGGCTGCCGACCACATTCGTCCCTGGGCGGAATATTCTGTTTTTTACGCTTGGTGGGGCGCTCGCCTATCGCCGCAGTATTATGCATATTGTTGCGGGTGTCTGTGAGACCGATTATTCGGGCTATCCCGATTGCCGCGATGAAACGGTCAAAGCGATGCAGCAAACGTTGCGGCTTGGTATGGATACAGATGTGACTTTGCACACCCCTTTGATGTGGATCGATAAAGCGGCAACGTGGTCGCTGGCGGAAGAGTTGGGCGGGCAAGACCTGATCGATCTGATTTGCGAAGAAACCCATACATGTTATGTCGGCGATCGCAGCGTGCGGCATGACTGGGGCTATGGCTGCGGAACCTGCCCGGCATGTGAGCTGCGCGCCGAAGGCTACGCAAAGTATCGCGTGGGCGCATGACCTATACCGTCAAAGAAATCTTTTACACCTTGCAAGGGGAGGGCGCGCATACCGGGCGACCTGCTGTGTTTTGCCGCTTTGCGGGCTGCAATTTATGGTCAGGCCGCGCGCAGGATCGCGCCAGTGCGATTTGTGATTTTTGCGATACAGATTTTGTCGGTACGGACGGTGTGAACGGCGGCAAGTTTCAAGAGGCGTCTTTTTTGGCAGATAAAGTCGCCTCGCTTTGGCCGCAAGGGGCGGGTGGCGTGCCTTATGTGGTGTGCACTGGCGGTGAACCGTTGATGCAATTGGATGAAACGTTGATTGCGGCGTTTCATAACCATGGATTCGAAGTGGCGGTTGAAACAAATGGCACACTCCCCGCGCCGCACAGCCTTGATTGGGTGTGTGTCAGCCCGAAGGCGAAGGCTGATGTTGTGCTGACATCCGGTGATGAACTCAAACTGATCTATCCGCAAACAGACTGTCCGCCAGAGCCATTTGAAGCGTTAGACTTTACCCATTTCTTTTTGCAGCCGATGGATGCTTTGGGCGATGCCAAGTTAACGCATCAGAACACGCAAAAAACCATTGCCTATTGCCAGGCGCATCCCAAGTGGCGTCTGTCACTGCAGACCCATAAAATA
>JANQLI010000338.1 GCA_028280675.1 Alphaproteobacteria bacterium | reverse complement strand
TGCGCAGCGATACCTTCTTTGCGGCCAGTAAATCCAAGCCGTTCGGTGGTGGTCGCTTTGACACTCACCTGAGCCTCAGGGATCTGCAGCATTTCGGCTAAATGAGCCCGCATTGCATTGCGATGTGGACCGATTTTCGGGTCTTCACAAATGATCGTGACATCGACGTGGACAATCGCACCACCGCGCTCGCGGATGAGTTTGCACGAATGCGTAACAAATACATCGGATGATATATCGCGCCAACGCTCATCTGTGGGGGGGAAGTGAGAACCAATATCCCCGGCGGCAATGGCCCCCAGCAACGCATCCGTTAAAGCATGCAACGGGACATCGGCATCGGAATGCCCTGCGAGTCCGTGCGTATGGGGAATGTGAATGCCACAGAGCGTCACCCTCTCGCCGTCTTCAAAACGGTGCACATCGAAACCAAAACCTGTCTGGGTCTGGATTTGTGATGTGGACTGTCTTTTCAGCATCGTTTCCGCTAAATCGAAATCGTCTTTTGTCGTGAGTTTTATATTGTGTGGATCGCCGTCCACAAGCTTTACAGTAAGACCTGCGGCTTCCGCGACGGCCGCATCATCGGTCAGAACTTTATCTTGATTCTGAAGATGCGCTTTTAAGATCTTTTGATACTTGAAAATTTGCGGCGTTTGTGCGCGCCATAATCCTTGACGATTAAGGGTGCCGGTAATGATATGCGCGTCACCTTCGCGTTTCAATGTATCCGTGACAGGAATGGCGGCGATGGCCCCATTATAACTTTGGTTCATCGCGGCGAGAAGGCGATCAATGACATCGGCACTGACAAAGGGGCGCACGCCGTCATGGATCAGAACGCACTCAGGGGCGCGGTCTGCGACAGCTTGAAGTCCACGGCAGACTGAGTGTTGCCGTTCTGCGCCACCAATGACGGGGGGAAGCAATGAGCTGTGAGAAAGAGTGGCAGTGGTTTCCTCATAGTGAGCGAGGTCAGAGTCCGCGATAATCACCTGCACGGCATCAATAGAGCGATGCTTGAGGAATGCGTCGAGTGTGTGCCGGAGAACCGGTTTTCCGCAAAGGTCCTGATACTGTTTAGGCAAGGGCAAGCCTGTCCGTACACCACGGCCTGCAGCAACAATCAGGGCGATATTTTGAGGATGATCAGGGGGCACAGAAGTGTTCTCACGAAAAATTCTCATCGCACCATAGGGGAAGGATTCCGTAAGGTCGATGAAATTTTTGGCTGAAAATAAGGAAAATCAAATGTTTAGCATCACAAATTCAATTTGCTATAGAAGGGCGAGATGACTATGATGCGCAAAAATTAGGCACGAAAATTAGCTGCGTAAAATATGAGCATTTCAATTGGTCCCATAGAGTTAGCCAACAACGTCATTTTGGCCCCGATGTCTGGTGTCACGGATCTCGCCTTTCGCCGTCAGGTGCGCCGCTACGGGCCAAGCTTGGTGGTCACAGAAATGATCGCCAGCAAAGAGCTGTTACGTGAACGGCGTGATGAAACGCGCCGCGCCAAACAAGATCTCTCGGTTGAGCCTTGCGCCATGCAGCTCGCTGGCTATGACCCCTATTGGATAGGAGAAGCCGCCAAATATGCCGAAGACCTTGGCGCCAAGATCATCGACATCAATATGGGTTGTCCCTCGAAACGGGTGACAGGCAAGCAATCGGGGTCTGCTTTGATGCGTGAAGAAAAGCTGGCGCTCGACATCATCAAAGCCACCGTGGATGCAGTGAGTCTTCCTGTGACGCTAAAGATGCGCACCGGGTGGGACGATCACAGCCGCAATGCGCCTTGGCTCGCCAAACAAGCGGAAGCATTAGGGGTGCAGATGGTCACGGTGCATGGCCGCACACGGTGTCAATTTTACAAAGGCAAGGCGGATTGGCGTTTTATTGCAGAAGTCAAAGATCAGGTCAGTATTCCAGTGATTGCCAACGGAGATGTCATTGACGTTGAGGATGCGCGCGCCATTTTGGATCTTTCGCATGCAGATGGCGTGATGATTGGCCGCGGGGCTTACGGACGGCCGTGGTTTCTCAATCAAGTCACGACCTTTCTTCAAACAGGCGAACGCGTTGCCGATCCGACACCCAAGGAGCAATACGCAACAATTTGTCAGCATTATAAAGATGCTATTGCCCATTACGGCGAGAGCTTGGGCATAAAAACAACACGCAAGCACGCGGTTTGGTATCTCGAATATGCGGCTCTCTCTGGCGCTATTCCGCAAGACGGTGTTGGCGCCATCAGTAAACAAATTTGTCAGATGGATAACATCAGTGACGTGTTGTCTGCATTAGAAGCGCTCTATCGCAGCCCGAACAAACAAGCGGCGGCTTAAGATGGCGAACACAACACTGACACACGCACGCAAACCAGCATCAATGAATTTCAGTGATGATATTATCGCCGCATTACCTCACACTGTGTTGGTTGCATCGGCTCAAGGCGAAATCACGTATGCCAATACGGCCGCCGAACACTTTTTAGAAGCCAGTCTTTCTGTTTTACGGCGCAGCAAACTTGCGGACATTTTTCCTTTCGATAGCCCACTCTTAGCCTTGTTCGCCAAGGCCAAAGCCCGCGGTGTTGCTGCACAAGAATATGATGTTGATATTAGTACAGTGCGGATTGGCAAGCGCACCGTCGATACGTTGGTGACACCGCTTGGCGATGAAGGAGGTAGGTTTCTTGTCATGATCCATGAG
>JANQLI010000039.1 GCA_028280675.1 Alphaproteobacteria bacterium | reverse complement strand
CTATCATCTATTGAGTTCCCCACCATGGAGCTTTACGCGATGCCTGCCGCCACACAAACATTGCTTGATGATGCGGAAGTCAATGTTGAAGAGTGGCTTGCCCAAGAAGTGCAAACCGTCTTTGCCGAACAAGAAGGCACGGCGTTTGTCAGCGGCGATGGCGTCAATAAACCGCGCGGGTTTTTGGATTACACCATGGTGGCGGACGCCTCTTGGACCTGGGGCAATATTGGCTATATCGCAACCGGCGTTGACGGCGCCTTCGCCAGCACGGACCCATCCGATGAATTGATCGATCTCATTTATGCGCCGAAGCAAGCCTATCGCGCAGGCGCCCGTTGGGTGATGAATCGCAGTGTCGAAGGCGAGCTGCGCAAATTCAAAGACGCCGATGGCAATTATATTTGGCAGCCTGGTATCGCGGCGGGGCAACCGGCGTCCTTGATGGGGTATCCGATTACCGAGGCGGAAGACATGCCCGATATTGCCTCGAATGCTTATGCCATCGCGTTTGGTGATTTTACCCGCGGCTATTTGATTGTTGACCGGGTTGGGATTCGTATTTTGCGCGATCCATTCTCGTCGAAACCATATGTGTTGTTCTACACCACAAAACGTGTCGGCGGCGGCGTGCAAAACTTTGAAGCCATCAAAGTGCTGAAGTTCGGTCTTTCCTAATGTGTGTGTGATCAACTTTTGCAGAACAACGCCTTGACCCTTCGAGACGCTTACCGTCGCTAACGCGACACGAAGCCCCTCAGGGTGAAGGACAGAGTGTCTGATGCTTCAAATGCCAATTCCTTCATCCTGAGGAGAGCGGAGCTCGTCTCGAAGGACAAAGGAATTGGCCGAAAGGGTTCCAACGGTATTCTATGACTCTCAAACTTCTGACGCCGCCCGCGGTTGAACCGATTTCACTGGCCGACGCTAAAGCGCATTTGCGTGTTGATACCACCGATGAAGATAGCACCATCAATCTTTTGATCACGGTGGCGCGCGAAAGCATCGAACAGGAAACGGGGCGGGCGTTGATCACGCAAAGCTGGTCGTGGGTCTTCGATCACTGGCCGGATGCGTTTGCCCTTAGTGTGCCGAAACCGCCTTTGATCACTGTGGATGCAATTAAGAGCTTCGACAGTGAGGACGCCGCGACCATCGTTGACGTGAATGACTTCATTCTCAATGCAAGCTCTTTTGATGGACGGCTCGTATTAAAGGTGGGGTCATCCTGGCCCATCGCGCAGCGCCCCATTGCAGGGTTTGAGATTCAATTCACGGCTGGGTATGGCGCGGCGGCAACAGATGTGCCAGCCCCTTTACGGCAAGCGATTTTGCTGCTTGTTGCGCAAAGTTTTGAAGAACGTTTGCCCTTCGATCTCGCCCATGAGGGCGCCGTATTGCCGCACGCTGTTGATGTGTTGATCGCGCCTTATCGGATATTAAAGCTGTGATCGGGCGATTGCGGCGCCGTGTCGTTATTGAAGAGCGCACACGCACGCCAGATGCCGGTGGCGGCGCGGTAGAAACGTGGTCACCACGCGCGACAGTATGGGCATGGGTGAAACCGATTGATGGATCTGAGCGCGTCTCGGCGGAGCAAAGACAATCTGGCGCGCGCTATGACATCACCATTCGTTACCGCACAGATGTTTCTCTTGCCCATCGCATGAGGTTAGACGGCGTTCCGCTGTCGATTCATGCCATCAAAGATCCGAATGATCATCGCCATTGGCTTGTCCTCACTTGTCACGCGGGGGAGGAGGGGGCATGACGAAGAGGGATGCGACCCCCGTTTATGTGTCTGCGCGCTTGATCCAGCGCTTGCAATCCCTCGCGGATGATGTGGCGCTGGCTGCGGAAGATGCGTTGCGTGAAGGCGCGCATGACATTGCAGACGAGGCGCGCGCTCTGGCGAAACAGGCTGAGACATCGGGCGCGATTGCGAATGCGATCCGCGTGGACCAGTCTGTCACGCCGCAAAGTGTGCAGCTTTCCGTGCCGCTTGATCATGCGCGATATGTTGAATTTGGCACGCGCGACATGCCGCCGCGTCCTTTTTTGCAACCTGCTGTCGATTTGCATCGCGCAGCTATCACACATGCGATGACGCAAAATGTGCAGCATGCGCTTGCCCATAAAGGCAAGAAAAAATGAGCGGGGATGGAAGCTGGCCCTTGCAAAAGGCGGTGTATGCAGCGCTGAGCAGTGATACGGGCCTCAAGGCCCTGATCGGCGATCCGCCGCGTCTCTATGATGACGTGCCGCAAGACACACTTTTTCCCTATGTCACGTTAGGCGAGGTCACCACCGCCGATTGGG
>JANQLI010000275.1 GCA_028280675.1 Alphaproteobacteria bacterium | reverse complement strand
AATTAATTTTATTGGCGGCGATACTCTTTACGGCCGCAATTGGGGGTGTATTGAAGATCACCGTTTTTTGCACTTCGAAGCCTGCTATTACCAAGCCATAGACTTTGCCATTGAACGCGGCTTAAAACGTGTTGAAGCAGGCGCACAAGGGCAACACAAACTCGCGCGCGGCTATTTACCCACCCACACCTATAGTGCACATTACTTACCTGATCCGCGTTTCCGAGACGCTGTTGCAGATTATCTCAAGCAAGAACGCAACCATATTGATCAGGATATTGATTATTTGAAAACCCACAGTCCCTTTCGCAAAGGGAACATCATATCAAATGAGTGAGACAAAACATGGCGTATGATAATGACAACATCTTTGCAAAAATTCTTCGTGGTGAGATGCCTTGTGTAAAGGTCTATGAGGATGAACACACGTTGGCGTTTATGGACGTCATGCCACAAGCACCGGGACATACGTTGGTCATCCCAAAATCGTCAGCGGAAAATATTTATGACCTGGCCCCTGATGCGGCGGCATCCCTCATCCAGAGCACACAAAAAGTCGCAAAAGCCGTGAAACAAGCACTGCAATGCGGCGGTATTATGCTAGCCCAATTAAATGAAGCGCCTGCGGGTCAATCGGTCTTCCACATTCATTTTCATGTTATTCCGCGTAATGAGGGAGTTGATCTTAGGCTGCATGCTAAAGATTTTGTTGAAGCAAGTGAATTGGAGCCCATAGCGGCGAAAATCCGCGCCGCGATAACGTAAATTCTTCTCTAGCCAGACTCGCAATAATCAGCGATAATGCCGCATGTACACATTTCGGGTGGGAGTTCATAAAAATGTTACATTTGCTTAACGCGTTTCCTCTGCTGCTCATTAATCTGATCATTTACGCAATTTTTGTTGTGATTACGGGAAGCGCTGATGTCCCGGCTGCACTTGCTGCAAATGTCTTTGAGATCAGCATCATCTCAGGAGATATACTTGCTGTTAGTCTTGGCGACATCTTTGTGCTTTTTGCTTTCTTTATGATGTTTATTGAAGTCATCAAAGCGACGAATACCAGCATCGTTGGCATTCTGAACCATGGCCTGTCTGCCGCAGTCATGGTGATTTGCCTGATTCTTTTGCTTGTCGTGCAAGGCTACGGCAATTCGGTCTTCTTGATGATCACAGCCATGACGGTTTTCGAATTGATCGCTGGTTTCACAATTACAGCCGTGTCGGCTCGCCGCGACATCGGTTTTGCTGGCGGCTCTTAATCACGCCGTTTTTTGTTTTGCTACACAAAAAAGGCCGCGGGAAAAATCCTGCGGCCTCTTGTTTTCTCATCTTATTGAGAACTAGCCGACAATCTCAGCATCTGTAAAAAAGAATGTGATCTCTTCGGCAGCCGTCTCAGGCGCATCAGACCCATGCACAGAATTACGCTCAATGTTTTCAGCAAATTCTTTGCGGATTGTGCCTGCAGCCGCCTCTTCTGGATTTGTCGCCCCCATGATTTCACGGTTCCGCGTAATCGCGTTTTCGCCTTCGAGCACCTGCACAACCACAGGACCGGATGTCATGAAGGCCACAAGGTCGTTAAAAAACGGGCGCTCTTTATGCACGCCGTAAAAGCCTTCCGCCTGTTCTTGGGTCATGTGAATGCGTTTGGACGCGACAACGCGCAAACCGCCCTCTTCTAACTTGGCAGTGATTTTGCCGGTAATATTCCGTGCGGTCGCATCGGGCTTAATAATAGAAAATGTCCGTTCCAGGGCCATGTGATTATTCCTTACTCGCTGTTCGTTCTGAACGGGTCACCCCTGTGAGCCCGCTTAAATTCCGTGCGCCTTATAGCGGGGAGACTTCACCTGCGCAAGAAGCTCTTTGGCCGTCCGCGTGGACGTGCTAAAGAGCCGATCTCGGATAGCACTCCCATGTTACATATCAATGACCTGACATACCGGATCGAAGGCCGGACCCTGATTGAACAAGCCACATTGGCCATCCCCAAAGGCCATAAAGTGGGGCTTGTGGGCCGCAATGGCACCGGCAAAACCACCCTCCTCCGCCTGATTGCCGGGCAAATTACACCGGATGACGGCGCGCTCAGCCTACCGAAGAACCATCGCATCGGCTGGGTCGAACAAGAAGCCCCAGGGAATGCTGTCAGCCTGCTGGATACCGTGCTGGCCGCAGATAAAGAGCGCCTGGACCTGTTAGAAGAAGCCGAAACGGCCATAGACCCTCACCGGATCGCGGATATTCACACACGCCTGAGCGATATTGACGCCCATAGCGCCCCAGCCCGCGCCGCCGCGATCCTCTCTGGTCTCGGCTTTGAGACAGAAGCCCAAACCCGGCCATGCAGCGATTTCTCCGGTGGCTGGCGCATGCGGGTAGCACTGGCAGCCATCCTCTTTAGCCAGCCCGATCTCTTGCTCCTTGATGAGCCGACCAATTATTTGGATTTGGAAGGAGCCATTTGGCTTGAGAATTACCTGCGCACCTATCCCCAT
>JANQLI010000206.1 GCA_028280675.1 Alphaproteobacteria bacterium | reverse complement strand
TGCTCGGCTTTGCGCCGGAGGAGCTCATCGCGGGCGCCATTCCCGCTCTCACCCGCTGATAAGTCCGGCCTTATCCTCCTGACATGCCGCGCCGCTGGCGGGGATAACACCCATTTTCCAGGTTTAAAATTGCTGCAAATTGCGCAAATGAGGCGCCATTAAGCGCGTTTTTTGTGCACTTTTGGCCAATTTTCCCGGTCAAAAATGCATTTTTAACCCGCGTTATTCGGATTTTCGCAAATTTAGCGCAAATCTCTCTGGCGGCGTGCCGGAGATGAAAAGCATGAAACCGAAGGGGGTGCATGCGCATGGGCTGCAGATGATGAGACTTCCCTTGATCCTTCGAGACGGTGCTACGCACCTCCTCAGGATGAAGGGAAGATTTAAGGCAAAGTCAAAAAAAGGCCTCCATCTTGAGGAGGGCCGAAGGCCCGTCTCGAAAGATCGAAGGCCATCTCAGTATGAAGGGTTTTTTCATCCACATTGTTGTTATCCCGTGGTACCCGCTTTCGCGGGCACACGCTTCACGACCACGGGATCCACAACAAACTCCCTTTCCGGATGAGAGGCCAATGGACCCCGCGGTCACACCGCGGGGTGACTCGTTTGAGTAACCTTCATCTCATCATGTCATCTTCGGGCGGACGCCACCTGCGCAAAGGCGTCGCGCACGGCGGCGGGGGTTTCCATCGGCAGCATATGCGTTGTGCCGGGCAGCGTCGTGATATGCGCGTGCGGCATGAAACGTTTCAGGCGCGACGCCATGGCGGGATGCAATGTCGATTCTTTTGCCGCGCGCAGCACCGCGACCGGGCACGTGATGCGCCGCATGTTGCGCCACACATTATGGGCGTGGGATTCGAAAATGCTGGCCTCCCAATCGGGCGTGCAGGCGAGCGTTAACGCGCCGTCGGGCAACGTTTTTGTTCCGTGTGCGATGTAATCGGCCAGAATGTCATCGGGCCAGGTGCGAAACACGCCGCGGCCGCGGTAATAATCGAGCATCGTGGCGGCATCGGGGAAATGCGCCCGGCGATTGGCGGTGCCGCGAATGAACGGCACATATTTGCGCGACAGGCCCCACACCGCAAACGTCTCCATCGCCGCGCCCATCATGGTGGGCAGCAACACCGGATCGAGCAGCACAAGGCCGCGCGCGATAGTGGGCTGCGCTTGCGCCGCGAGCACGGACACGGTGCCGCCGATGGAATGGCCGCCGAGGATGACATCTTTGAGGCGCAAGGCTTCATGCAGCGCCACAAGATCATCGCGAAAAATGTGCCAATTGCGCAAGCGTTTCACATTGGTCGGTAAGGTGCTGCGCCCGTTACCGCGCATATCAAACGCAATCACATTATAGTCCGTAGAGAGAGGACCAAGAATGCGTTGATAGGTGCCGGCGTTAAAGCCATTCGCCTGCATAAAGAGGATGGTCGGCGCGTCTTCCGGGCCGCGCCACTCTAACAGGTGCACGGCCCCGCCGCGGGATGGCAGATCGACCATCACCGCGCGGGGCTCAGAGACACTCTCTTGCGGGGCAAGCATAGACGAGCCGCCTTTTGTTTACGCCGCCGCCTTTTGCGGATTGAACCGGCCATAGAAGGTGTCGCCTTTTGCCGCCATGTCACGCAGCAGCGCGTTTGGCGCAAACCGCTCGCCATATTTTTCGGCCAGCGCATCGCATTCGGCGACAAAGGCTTTTGCGCCCATGGTGTCAATGAACGACAGCGTACCGCCAGTGTATGGCGCAAAGCCCCAACCGAAGATCGAGCCGACATCGGCGTCGCGCACATCCATTAGCACATTTTCTTCAAAGCAGCGCGCGGTCTCCAACGCTTGAATAAAGAGAAGCCGTTTTTTGATGTCCTCTTGCGGGATGGCGGTTTGCTTGCCGATCAACGCGCCCAAGCCCGGCCAGAGATGCTTCTTGCCGCCTTCGGGATAATCGTAAAAGCCTTTGCCGTTCTTTTTGCCCAAACGGCCAAGCTCGGTGACCATTTTTTCGATGAGCGGGTAAGCCGGTGTTTCGGGAAAATCCGCACCCAGATCTTCTTTGGTTTGCTTCATGATATGGTAAGAGAGCTCAAGCTGCACTTCATCACTCATGGCAAGGGGAGGCACCGGCATGCCGGTCGATTTGCCGATATTTTCAATCAGCACCGGATCGACCCCTTCGGCCAGCATGATAATGCCTTCGGTGACATAGGTCGAGAAACAGCGCGAGGTGTAAAAGCCGCGGCTGTCATTGACGACAATCGGCGTCTTTTTGATTTGCCGCACATAATCAAGCGCCACAGCAATCGCTTTATCATTGGTTTTTTCACCGGTGATAATTTCCACCAGCGGCATTTTATCGACCGGCGAAAAGAAATGAATGCCGATGAAATGATCGGGGCGTTGGCTCGCGTCCGCCAATCCAGTGATCGGCAGGGTGGAGGTGTTGGAGGCAAAAATCGACGTTGCCGGAATCACCGCTTCGGTTTTCGCCGTCACATCGGCTTTGATGTCGCGATCCTCGAACACCGCTTCAATCACAAGGTCCGCGCCTTCCAGCAAAGCATAATCCGTAGACGGTGTAATGCGGTCCAGGATCTCTTGTTTTTTCTCTTCGGTGGCGCGGCCGCGGGCGATTTTTTTATCCATCACCGTGGTGGTGTAGGACTTGCCTTTCTCGGCGCCCTCTTGACTCATGTCGATCAAGACAACCTCAATGCCAACCGCAGCCGACACATAGGCAATGCCCGCGCCCATCATGCCCGCGCCAAGAATGCCAAGCTTTTTGACGTGGGTGTTGTCCACGCCAGCAGGGCGGCGCGCGCCTTTGCCAAGCTCTTGCGAGGAGAGGAACAGCGTGCGCACCATGTTCATGGCTTCCGGCGTCATCAGCGTTTTCATGAAGTATTTCGATTCAAGCCTCAGCGCCGTATCGATCGGCACCACCAAGCCGTCATGCACCGCTTGCATAATGTTTTTCTGCGCCGGGTAATTGCCGAAGGTTTTGTCATGAAGCATGGCGTTGCCAACGACAAAGTTTTGCATGCCAGCGGGATGGTATGGTCCGCCGCCAGGAATTTTAAAACCTTTTTTATCCCATGGCGCTTCCGCATCACCGTCCTCGGTGATCCAGCGTTTCGCGTCCGCGACTTCTTCTCCTGCGGGCACCACTTTATGAATGATGCCGGTCTCGGCCGCCTTTTGCGGGTTAAGCGCTTTGCCTTCCAAAATCAGCGGCGCAGAATTAGCGACACCGATGAGACGCGGCACACGCTGGCTGCCGCCCGCCCCAGGCATAAGGCCGACTTTCGCTTCCGGCAGACCGAGCTGCGCTTTTGGATGATCCGCCGCAACACGGTAATGACAAGCCAGGGTGACTTCCAATCCACCGCCAAGGGCGGTGCCATTGATTGCCGCGGCGACCGGCTTGCCGCAGGTTTCCAAAGCCCGCAGCACACGGTTCAGCTCAAAGATCATATCAAAAGCGTCGCGCTTGGCTGCTTCATCCCCGGCGGCGGCTTTCAGCGCACTGCCCGCGAGCTGCCCGCCCATTTCTTCTAAATCGGCGCCTGCGCAAAAGGCCTCTTTGCCGCTGGTGATGACAATACCTTTGACGTCATCATTGTTGCTGAGGTCTTCCGTCCACGCCGCAAGTTCAGCAATCGACGAGGTGTTCAGCACATTCATCGAGCGGTTGGGCATGTCCCATGTCACCAAGGCGATGCCGTTATGATCAATATCAATCGTAAAGTTTTCCATGGTTCTGCCCCTTATACCCGTTCGATGATGGTGGCGGTGCCCATACCGGCGCCAATACAAAGCAGCGCCATGGCGGTGTTGAGATCGCGGCGCTCAAGCTCATCCAGCACAGTGCCGAGGATCATGGCACCCGTGGCCCCCAGCGGATGGCCCATGGCAATCGCGCCGCCCGCGACATTCATTTTGGCGTGATCAATGTCGTGCGCTTGCATGAAGCGTAAGACCACAGCGGCAAAGGCTTCGTTGAGCTCCCACAGATCAATGTCGTCTTTGTGCATGCCTGTGCGGTCGAGCGCTTTTTGCGCGACAAATTCGGGACCGGTGAGCATGATGCAAGGCTCACTGCCCGTCGAGGTAAAGCCTTTAATCCGGGCGCGGGGTTTGAGGCCCAATTCTTTGCCGACATCCGCATTGCCAAGCAACAACCCCGCCGCGCCATCGACAATGCCTGATGAATTGCCCGGCGTGTGCACGTGGGTGATGCCATCAACCTCCGGATAGCGCATGTTGGCGACGCCATCAAAACCAAACTCACCAATACCGGCAAAAGAGGCATTGAGGGACCCTAAGGATTGCATGGTCGCATCTTCCCGGCGGTGTTCGTCATGGTCGAGCAGCGTGATGCCCAGCGTGTCTTTCACCGGCACAATGGATTTTTCAAACGCTTTGTTTTTATACGAGTCAGCCGTGCGCTTTTGACTCTCCACCGCATAGGCATCGACATCATCGCGGCTAAAGCCATATTTTGTGGCGATCAAATCGGCGCTGATCCCTTGCGGCACAAAGTAATTGTCAAACGCGCTTTGCGGATCGACCGGCCAGGCGCCGCCATCGGACGCCATTGGCACCCGGCTCATGCTTTCCACGCCGCCGCCAATGGTGAGATCGGATTGCCCGGACATCACTTGGGCTGCGGCCATATTGGTTGCTTCCAAACCGGATGCGCAAAAGCGATTGATCTGCACACCGGAGACCGATTGATCATACCCGGCTTGTAATACGGCGGTGCGCGCAATGTCCGAGCCTTGCTCCCCCACCGGCGACACACAGCCCAGCACCACGTCATCGACCCGCGCTGTATCGAGGTCATTACGGTCACGCATGGCTTCAAGAACTTGCGACGCTAAATTCAGCGGCGACACTTCGTGCAAACTGCCGTCTTTTTTGCCGCGGCCGCGCGGGGTGCGCACATGATCGTAAATAAAACACTCGGTCATGGGTTTCTCCTTCGGATGCGCTTAAAGAGACCGCGCGATCATCAGTTTCATAATTTCATTGGTGCCAGCATAAATGCGCTGCACACGGGCATCTTGATACATGCGCGCGATGGGGTATTCGGTCATGTAGCCATAGCCGCCAAACAATTGCAGACATTCATCGATAATCTCACATTGCAAATCGGTGACCCATAGCTTGGCCATGGAAGCGGTCACCGTATCCAGCTTGCCGTCAATGTGTTTGGTCACACAATCATTGACAAAGACCTTCGCCACGGTGGCTTTGGTTTTGCACTCAGCCAATGTGAATTGGGTGTTTTGAAAATCAATCACCCGTTGGCCAAAGGCTTTGCGCTCTTTGACATAGGCAATGGTTTCCTCAAGCGCCCGTTCAATCGCCGCCATACCGCCGACAACCACATTCAAGCGTTCCTGCGGTAGCTCTTGCATCAATTGGTAAAAGCCTTGCCCTTCGTCCGGGCCGATCAGGCTCATCGTCGGCACACGGACATCATCGAAAAACAATTCCGCCGTGTCATTCATATGGGCGCCGACTTTTTCAAGGATGCGCCCGCGGCGAAAACCATCGACTTTATCGGTCTCGACACCGATCAAGGACACACCTTTCGATCCTTCCTTGGGATCGGTTTTGGCCACCACAATGATAAAGTTAGCGGTGCCGCCATTGGTGATAAACGTCTTGGAGCCGTTGATGACATATTCATTGCCATCGCGCACCGCCGTTGTTTTGACCCCTTGCAAATCCGAGCCGGTGCCGGGTTCCGACATGGCGATCGCGCCGACAAGTTCGCCAGACGCAAGGCGCGGGAGCCAGTCTTTCTTTTGCTCTTCTGTGCCGTGATTCAAAATGTACGGCGCGACAATCGCGTTATGCAGCGAGATCCCCCAGCTATCGAAGCCAAGACGCCCAAGGCGCTCCAAGATCACCGCATCATGCGCATAGGAGCCGCCCCAGCCGCCATAGGCTTCCGGCATGCTGGGGCACAGCAATCCCATCTCTCCGGCCTTGGTCCAAAGTTCACGGGGGACCATCTTCGCTTTGCGCCACTCTTCTTCATGGGGCAAGCATTCGCGCTCGATAAATTTTGTCAGGGCGTCTGAGAAGATTTCGAGATCTTCCGTCATATAAGACGGCTTTTCGACCTGCAGCACATCCATTGTGATTTATCCCACCTTGATTGCTTTAGAAGGCATCTGCATCGAGCGACATCATCGTCTCTGCACCGGTCGTTAATTTTGCGAGGTGCGATGATGTGAGCGGCGTCATGCGCTCGACATAGAAGCGCGCAATAATCACCTTATTGGCATAATAGGGATCTTGCGACCCTTCAGCGATTTTGCCGTGCGCGTGTTCGGCCATTTGCGTCCACAAATAAGTCAGCATGACAATGCCGAGAAGATGCATGAAATCCATGCTCGCCGCGCCCGCATTGTCAGGATTTTTCAAGCCGTTCTCCATCAACCAGCCGACCGCCGCGTCGAGATCTTGCTTGGCGTTTTGCAACGCCGCAATGAATGGCGCGAGCTCCGCGGCGCCCTCTTTCTCAGCAAGATAGGCGCCGACCTCTGTGAGGAAGCTGATAATCGCCCGGCCATTATTTTGCCCAAGCTTGCGCCCGACAAGATCGAGCGCCTGAATACCGTTCGCGCCTTCATAGATCATGGTGATCCGCGCATCGCGCACAAATTGATCCATGCCATGTTCGGTGATGTAGCCATGACCGCCATAGACTTGCTGCGCATCAATGGCGTGGGCCATGGCCCGATCGGTGAAATAGCCTTTCACCACCGGCGTAAAGAGCGCCATGTAATCTTCAGCTTTTTCACGGTCTTTTGCGTCTTCAGATTTGCGCGAAATGTCCCCTTGCAACGCCAGCCAATAGAGCGCGGCGCGCGCCCCTTCGTTAAAGCTACGCTGCGCCATGAGCATGCGGCGAATGTCCGGGTGCACCAGCAAAGGGTCCGCAGGCCCGTCGGGATTTTTTGCGCCGGTCAGCGCGCGCCCTTGCAACCGCTCTTTGGCGTAGGTGACAGCATTTTGATACGACGTTTCCGATTGTCCAAGGCCTTGCAACCCAACACCGATACGGGCGGCGTTCATCATGGTGAACATGGCTTTCATGCCTTTATGCTCTTCCCCGAGCATATAGCCCGTCGCGTCATCGAAATTCATGACACACGTGGCGTTGCCATGCAGACCCATCTTTTCTTCGATAGAGCCGCACGCCACACCATTGCGTTCGCCAAGCACACCATCGTCATTGACCATAAATTTCGGCACAATGAAAAGTGACACACCTTTAATGCCATCCGGGCCGCCAGGAATTTTCGCAAGCACCAAGTGAATAATATTTTCTGCAAGATCATGTTCGCCGGCCGAAATAAAAATCTTTGTGCCGGTGATTTTATAGGAGCCATCGTCTTGCGGCTCCGCCTTGGTGCGCATCAAGCCCAAATCAGTGCCGCAATGGGGTTCGGTCAGGTTCATGGTCCCGGTCCAGGCGCAGGTGCCCATTTTCGGAAGATATGTTTGCTTTTGCGCCGCGGTGCCATGGGCATGAATCGCAGCGTAAGCGCCTTGGGTCAGACCGCCATACATGCCAAACCCAAGGTTCGCGGAATCGATCATTTCACTGACCGCAACGCCGACCACATGCGGCAGACCTTGCCCGCCATATTCCGGGTCCATTGCAAGGTTTGACCAGCCGCCTTCCGCATAGGTTTGAAACGCCTCTTGAAATCCCGGAGGGGTGGTCACGTCACCATTGGAACAGGCGCAGCCTCCTTTGTCAGCGACGGCGTTGAGGGGATGCAAGACTTCGGAGGCGAGCTTCGCGCCCTCTTCGAGGATCGCGTCAACCAAATCTGGCGTTGCATCGGCAAAGCCTGCGAGGTTCGAATATTTTTCGATGTTGAGGTATTCATGAAGAACAAAGCGCATGTCCCGCAAGGGGGCATTATACGTAGTCATCGTTTGTCACCATCTCTGTCACTTGGTCATCGTCACTGATAAACGCTTTCACAGGACCGGATGATCCTGCATAACCGGTTGCGGACGGCGAAATGGAGTCTTCCTTTTCTTTCACCGCCATTTTTTCTTCGAGAAGATTTTCCATCATCACACACAGATCTTGCAGTTCATTCAGGGCAAGGTCGATGTCGCGGCGCTGCTCTTTCAGAATACCGATACGCTCGCGATGTTTGACAATGGAGGCTTTGAGCTGGGCAATTTTCCCATCACGGGTGTCATAGAGATCCAGCATTTCGCGGATTTCATCGAGGGCAAATCCCAAACGCTTGCCGCGCAAAATCAGCACCATGCGGGCACGGTCGCGGCCATGATAAAGCCGGGTTTGTCCTTGGCGATGCGGACTGAGCAAGCCCTTATCTTCATAAAAGCGCAGCGTCCGGGCCGTCACATCGAATTCTTCCGACATTTGGCGGATCGTATAGGCCTGATCTGACATCTCTCCGTCTCCCGGTAATCACATATTGAAGACCTCTAATATAAATGACGTTGACGTTAACGTCAAACATTATTTTGGGGCTGAGTCATGCAGATTTAGTGTCTTGCCCCCTGCTTTACACAAGATAGGTCCTTCGCTATGGTGATGATTCTGTAATCACATGCGGCGAATACATTATGAAACCGGGGGTTCCGTGGAGCGTAAAAGGCATTGAGCCTGATGCCCGTGCGGCAGCGAAAGTGGCTGCACGGCAGGCGGGGATGACTCTCGGCCAATGGCTCAACCAAGTGATTTTGGACGCGGGCGCCGATGACAATGGCAATGACAACAGCCCGTCCAATGTGGATGACATCACCGCTTATCGCCTCAAGAAAAAACATCCAGCCGATCAAGAGATTTCCGAACTGCATGCCGCATTGGCGGAAATGGCCGACCTGTTCAGAGCCGCCGAAGAACAAAAAACCGCAACGCTGGATGAGATTGATCAAACGCTCTCGACCATGGCGGAACGCATTGATCATGTTGAACACGACGAAGCGTCGGAGAGTCTCTCTGCTCTTCAAAACTTACAAAAAGCGCAAAGTGAAATTCTTGTGCGCCTCGAAAAGATCGAACAGACCGCTACCTCAGACGCCGCGCCATCTTCTGCACTGAGCGGCGCGCTGGCAAACGTGATGGCTCATCTTGAAACATCGGAGCGTCAGTCTGTGGGCGGCATGCAAGCCGTTGAACGCGCCATCACCCGTCTTGTCGATCGCATGGACGCCATTGAACAAGACAAAAACACCTCTGCGGAATTGATCGGCACCGCCTTGCAGCACATGCATGCGCGCATGGAAGATCGCGAAAGTCAGTACCGCGATGATCAGCAAGCGCTCACCGCCCGTTTAGAAACAATACAAGACCGTATTAGCAAGCTGGAAAACCGGGCCAGCGAGAACCGGGCGCTGAAAGACAACCTCACGGGACTGATCCAGTCGATCGAAGCCGCCAATCAAAAAAGCGCCGCAGTGCAAACCGACCAGCTTTTGACCAGCGCCTTGCAACGCTTGGAAACACTTGAGGCGCAGTTGTCTGACGCGGCCGTGCCGCCAAGCACCGTGCTTGATCCCCCTGCGCCTGCAGCGCCCGTCACACCCGTCAAAGATGAGCCCGCCGCGGCAAACGAAACACCCCCTGTCAAAGACGCCTCTCCTGTAAAAACTGATACGCCCAAGGGGGAAGACGCGCCTGTGCTCAGAAAAACAAAGCGCCCTGCGGAACAGCCAAGCACGGGAAAAATGGTGATTCCAGGTGGGATTCCAAGTGCGATTCCTGGCGGCAGCGACGAAGATGACGCCGGCGAAACGCTTCTCAGCAAAACCATGCGCCGCGCGGGCGACATTATTTCCAAAGATTTTGTGGCGCTGTTACGCAGCCCCAAACAAGACGACGACACCCCGCCCGAGTCGGCCCGTTTCATTCGCACCAATATTTTTGACAATGAGGCGGAAGAGGACGACGAAACGCCGCTCACGCGCTCATGGTTGATCGCCATCATCCTTGGGGCTTTTGGGATTATGGCGATTGCGGCGGCGATGCTGCTGAGCGATGACATGACCGGGGCCGCCGACAAGCCACAGTCGATTGAACGCCAACCTGTTGTCGGCGAAACTGAGGGAGGTCCTGCAACGCTTGCGACAGACAGTGCGCCAGACAGCGCCCCTGTCGATGACTCTGGCGAGACGCCGGTTTTTAACACTGACGTCACAGACACAGCAGAAGCCGCCGCCCGCGCCGTCAATGAAGCGGCTGTGGAGAGCGGCGATCGTATGGCGCTATCGGCGGCGAATTACAGCGATCTCGATACATTGAGCGCAGGCGCCGAAGCGGGCGACATCAATGCCGCTTATTTGCTGGGCCTGCGGTATTATAATGGCGATGGGGTGAAAAAGAATGACGCCCTTGCCGCGTCTTACTTTGCCGCCGCAGCCAATCAAGGCCTGGCGCCTGCGCAATACCGTTATGCGTTGCATCTCGAACGCGGGCTGGGTGTGCAACGCTCCCCCGCTAAAGCGTTAGGGTGGTATGAAGCCGCCGCCATCCTGGGGCATCGCAAGGCAATGTACAACTTGGCTGTGCTTTACGCCAATGGCGCTGGCACCGAACAAGATTTGTCCCTCGCCCGGCAATGGTTTGAGGAAGCAGCGCAGTACGACCTGCAAGATGCAAAATATAATCTCGGCATCCTCTATCTGCAGGGCAAAGGCGGCAATCAGGATATGATCCAAGCCTATCAATGGTTCACCCTCGCCGCGCAAAATGGCGATCAAGACGCCGCAAACCAGGCCAAACAAATTGAAGCCAAACTTGCGCCGACAGAGCTTGGCACCGCCCGTGCCCGCGCGACGAATTGGTCACCGCGCGCACTCGATCCATATGTGAACTTTGACACCCCCAGCCTGAACTAAAAGCCTGAACTCAATCATCCGTGCATCGCTTTT
>JANQLI010000187.1 GCA_028280675.1 Alphaproteobacteria bacterium | reverse complement strand
GCAGATTGCCGGTAGTCTTTGTGGCCTGTGAGATGCGTTGCTTCTTCTGCGCTGACTTTCAGAAAGCGGATCAGCGGCAAGACCGCACGCACTTCCTCCCACGCACATGGGATGACCGTTTCGCCATGGCGCTGCCGTATAAACCCTTGCGCATCAAGCGCGAGTGGCGCGATTTTGGCGGCGTGTGAAATGTATGCGCGGTCCATATCCGAGGACATCAGAGGCGCGAGGTACAACAGCCGGGTTGAGACTTCTTTGAAATCGCCACTTGTGTGAGGCGGGGTCACGTCTGCGCATGTCATATTGCGTGCGGCGTGGCGCGCGTCTCGATAGCGCAAATCAAATGTCATGGTCTGCGCGGTTTTTGTGCGTGTCATGGTGATGTTGTGCGCGGCGGTTAAATCGCTGAAGAGGGCGTCGTCCTCTTGCGCCCAGGACGTGATGACGTGGAGGGACGCGCCTAAACGCTGTGCGCAAAGGCCAGCATAGGTGGGAACGCCACCGGCCGCTGTTTGGGCAAGCGTGTCGCCATGCCAAATACGGTCCTTGCTAACAGGACCAGCGATGCACATATCGTGGATCTCGGAGGAGCGCATACGCCTATTGTGAGGCGGATCTGGCCGTTAGTCAAAAAGGCTTGAGACGGATTCCGCATTGCTGATCCGGCGGATCGCTTCGCCGATCAATGGCGCAATGGTGATTTGCCGGATTTTTGAGGCATTTTTCACCTCATCCGTCGCTGCAATGGAATCGGTGGTGACCAATTCTTTAAAGGCGGATTTTTCCACCCGCTCCACCGCCTGTCCAGATAGCACACCATGTGAGACATACGCGGATACATCGGTCGCGCCAGCCTCCATAAGCGCGTCCGCCGCATTACATAATGTGCCTGCGGAATCGACAATATCGTCGAACAAAATACAAGAACGTCCTTTCACGTCCCCGATGATATTCATCACTTCGGACTCGCCTGCGCGCTCCCGGCGTTTATCGACAATAGCCAGATCGGCGTCAAAGCGCCGCGCAAGAGCGCGCGCGCGCACCACGCCGCCAACATCTGGGGACACGACCATCAGGTTTTGCAGATCACGTACATTGTCGCGGATGTCGCGTTCAATCACTGGTGTCGCATAGAGGTTATCCGTCGGCATATCGAAAAAGCCTTGGATTTGTCCGGCGTGTAAATCCATGGTTAAGACGCGGTTGGCGCCTGCTTTTGTGATCAGGTTCGCCACGAGTTTCGATGTGATGGGTGTCCGTGCCGCTGTTTTGCGGTCTTGGCGGGCATAGCCGAAATACGGAATCACGGCAGTAATGCTGTCTGCGGATGCCCGGTACAAAGCATCGATGCAAATCAGCAATTCCATCAAGTTATCATTTGTCGGATAGGAGGTGGATTGGATCACAAAACATTCAGCGCCGCGCACATTCTCTTGGATCTCAACAAAGATTTCCATATCGGCAAAGCGTTTGGACGTGATCTGTGTGAGAGGCTTATGCAGGTATTTGGCAATCGCTTCGCCCAAGGGCTTATTACTGTTGCACGCGATCAGTTTCATGTCCGAGCTTTTCATAGAGACTCCTTTAACCCAATTATCCCATCGGTTTGGCGCGTGTAAGAGACTCACCGCGTCTTTGATGAGGGACTTCTAACAAGGGGTCACAAATCTGTAAACCGCGAAGACGGCGCGCGCCCACTTCAGTTGAGCGGCCCCCGCAATGTCGGCGGTGAGGTGCTATTTGCTGGGAAGTCCGTGCCCAGAGCCGGGAATTGGATCAAAAGCGGCAGCA
The DNA here is from genome assembly GCA_028280675.1 of Alphaproteobacteria bacterium. GTDB lineage: Bacteria > Pseudomonadota > Alphaproteobacteria > SMXP01 > SMXP01 > JANQLI01. The sequence goes on along the minus strand of JANQLI010000187.1, from coordinate 1,739 downwards.
ATCCTTCCGCGGCCCCTTCCACCGCAAAAAGGGCGGTTTCATCCCAACGTTGATCCAAGCTTCCACGGGCGATTTCATTCTCTTGCGTGACGGTGCCGAGAACAGCGCCATTCGGGTCTCGTAAGCTCCATTCTAGACGGATGATCTCTTGCGCGTCGTTGAGAACATCCTTCGTCACCTGACCTGCGATGATATATGTGACCGCAGACGGTTGGGTATCGAGCACCACGGGGATGAGCAGATTATCGGGATTGAGCAAGCGCGTCATGGCTTTTGTTAACGCCGTGTCGCCATCGCCAGGCGCGCCTTGAATGGGGTCGATATAGAGATGGTACGTTCCCTCGATTTGCGGGACCTCGGGGGAAATATCTGGTATCGCAGCAAGTTCGGTTGGGCGAAACAGCCAGGATTCGAGAAAACGGGCGACATCATAGATGGTCGGCGAGAGATCCGTATTCGCAAACACCAGCCAAGGATCATCGGCCGTGTCGCTAAACGCTTCCACCTCTGTGGTGAGGGTGTCAATCACGATGCCGTCGGTCCCGGTGAGTGTCCAGGTGAACTGAAGCCATGTGCTGCCATCCGCGCGGTTCACCGTGTCCACCTGTCCCTGTAACAAGCTTGCCGATTTGCCTGCGCCCCGCGTCACGGCGGCGACGTCGCGGTCCTGTGTGGCTTTTGCAATCTGTGCGGCCAAATCCTGATTGATGGGGGGCGGTGCGCCAATGATCGGGGCGATCATAACCGCCGGGTTAATCATGATCGCATCAAGGATGGAATCATTCCGTTCAGCCCCTTGGAAAGGTTGCGGAACATTTTCACACGCCACTACCGTCAGGGTAAGGAGGATAACCTTGATCAATGTCGTTACACGTCTCATGCGCTCATCACAATCGCAGACAGATTGCGCCCATAATCAGCTTCCCCGCGATGCACGCTGCGGCGATATGAAAAAAACATCTCTCCATGTTCATAGGTGCAGAGGTTTAAGGTCTTCACTGTCTTAACGCCAGTCTGCTGTATGCGAGTCACAACATAAGCCACCAAATCGAATTGCCAATGATCCGGGCGCTCAGGATCGGGCGAGGGAATAAAGTAGTCTGCCGTCTCTTGGCTTGCATTTAGAAATGTCTCGCGGAACTCTGGCCCCACTTGATAATTGCGTTGCGAAATTGTTGGTCCGATCACAGCAACAATTTGATCTCGCGACGCGCCAAGCTGTGTCATGGCTTCAATCGTCGCGTCGCAGACGCCGCTCATCGCCCCTTTCCAGCCTGCATGGGCCGCGCCGATGACCCCGGCTGTATTGTCTCGTAAGAGAATGGGCGCGCAGTCGGCGGTCAGGATGCCAAGCGCAATCCCTTTTTCTGTGGTCACCATGCCATCGGCCTGTGGGCCATTATGTCCCGACCAAGGCGCGGTGACCGTCACCACAGTGGCTGAATGCACTTGATAAAGCGTGACAAGGTTATCGCGATCGACCCCAAGACGGCTTGCGGCACGGCCGCGATTAACCCACACCGAGTCCGGATTGTCCTCAGACCCATAGCCGCAATTCAGCCCGGCATAAACACCGCCAGAAGCCCCCCCGAGCCGCGTGAAGAACCCATGCTGCGCGCCTCCCGCATTAAGAGCGTCATGGCGAAAGGCTTGCACGGGGGTATGTGGCGTCTCTGTCATGAGGTGCCGTATCTGTCCGGTTGCGCAGGAATCGCCTTGAGTGTCGCGTATCCGCTGTC
>JANQLI010000020.1 GCA_028280675.1 Alphaproteobacteria bacterium | reverse complement strand
CGCGACATCGAACATGGATTTTAAAGCGATAAATTTTTTCAGATAGAGCTTTTGTACACCTGCACGCGCATCATCTGACACTTGCGCGGCCACACCATCAATCTGCAGACCCTGGATTGCCGACCATGATGCGCAATCGTCATTGATCGTAATCGCAACCGCGCCAGAAGCTTCCATATGCTGTCCGTGCCATGTTTTGGGATTGGTGAGGAAATAGAGATTGAGAGCATCGTCGTGGCAATAAAAGACGGCGGCCGCCCATGGCCGCTGGCCATTATGCGTTGCCAGAGACATGGTGTGATGAGCGCGAAGAAAATCCGCGATGCGTGCGCGCGCGTCGGTCACACGGCCCTACTCTTTCTCATTGGCCTTCGGTGCACCCGCCCAACGCTTGACAACGCCAGGATCAATATCGAAGAGATCCAGAATCCGGCCGACATTATGATTGACGAGATCGTCAATGGTTTTGGGGTTGTTATAGAAAGCGGGCATAGGCGGTGAAATCACAGCGCCCAATTGCGCGGCTTCATACATCAACTTGGTGTGCCCGACATGCAATGGCGTCTCGCGCGGCATCAGCACCAATTGACGGCGCTCTTTTAAGATCACATCAGCGGCGCGGACAACCAACGTGTCGGAATAGGAATGGACAATCCCCGACAAGGTTTTCATGGCGCAAGGCGCAACAATCATCCCTTCGGTTTTAAAGGAGCCGCTGGAAATCGTCGCCGCCAAGTCTTTATCGCTGTGCACCACATCGGCGAGTCCTTCGACATCTTTGACGGTCATGTCAGTTTCAATGGCGATATTCATGCGGGCGGTAGCGCTCATCACCAAATGCGTTTCGACATCCGGCAGAGACTTCAGGATTTCCAGAAAACGAATACCATAAATCACGCCCGTCGCACCCGACATCCCGATAATAATGCGCATACACTCACCTTTCTCTCTGCTGTGTCTCACAACAGATGATTATTGTTGAGAGAGATCATACGCTTCCTACGCAGCCCACGCCAAGTAGGACCACCCGAACGTCTGCTAGGTGACTGATCTGAGGACATCACAAGAAAGCCCATTGTCCCAAAGTGTTACATAGTTAACCGTGCGCCTTATAGGTCAGGAGGAGGATGAGCCATGGCAAAAGACGCAATCTTGGTTTTTGGCGCAAGCGGGCAAATTGGCCTGGATCTTTGCGCAAAATTACGGGCGCAAGGCACACGGGTGATCGGCGCCATTCGCGCTGAAAAGGGTGAGGCGGAATTGCGTGCGATGGGCGCAGACGTGGCGAAGGTCGATCTCTTTGATCCCGCCTCTGTCGATCAGGTGATCGCTGATGCGGCGGCGGATGTCGATCTTGTGATCAGTGTCTTTGGCGGCCCCATTTTTGTACCGCCGGAAGAACTGCCAGACGGCACCGGCAACATCTTCATCATTGATTCCATGCAAAAACACGGGATCAAGCGCTTTCTCTTTATGACGTCAATCGGCTGCGGCAAAAGCTGGGCGTATCAAAATGAGATGGTGCAACAAGTGCTCGGCACGAATCTTAAAGAGAAAGACAAAGCCGAAGAGCATTTACAGAAAAGCGATCTTGAGTGGATTATTCTAAGGCCGGGCGGTCTGGGTCATCCGGATAATCCCATGAAGCCGCTGGAGCCAACGGGAAATGGGGTCATGTATGAGCATGAGGCGATCCAGGGCTATGTCGCGCGGGGCGATGTGGCCGATATGCTGGTCGATCTCTCCGGGCCCAAAGGGGATAAGGCTTTGGGCAAAATCCTTGCCGCTGTGGACAAAGACATCGTGACCATTGTCGAGGGAGAGGCCACCCCCTTCACATTATAAGGGGGATTTAGCCAATTCCCGCAACGGTGACGAACATGCTGACAATCGCAATCATGGCCACTCCGATATGTGCGTAGTACATAACTTAACTCCTTATTGATCGATTTCCGGCCGTGCTGGCCGCTGTTGATCTGGAGATAAGAGAAAAAATCCTTGTTGAGTAGGCCCAAATGCCCCATTCCAGCCATGCGTATAGCGCATATCTTGCCACTTTCTCGCCCTATTTCATCATGCATATCCGCCAAAAGCCCTTGCCTGCACCCCCGCCGCTCCGTATGAGGACCCCATGACCATGGATGTGAGCGAAAAAATATACGACTGGTTGGCGTATCACGCCCGTTACCACGGCGATAATTTAGCCGCCGTCGATCTCGCCACCGGGCGGCGCTTTACGTATAGCGCGTTCAATGACCGGGTGACGCGCCTTGCAACCGCCCTGCGCGATCACTATCGCGTGGCCCATGGCGACCGGGTGACATTGCTCGCCCAAAACAGCACAGATGTGTTTGAGGTGATGTTTGCGTGCTGGAAAGTGGGCGCAATCTTCGTGCCGATGAACTGGCGTCTGCACCCTTCTGAACTCGCGCATTTGATCGCCCATTGCGCCCCCCGCGTGATTATTCACGATGAAGGCTTTACATCACACATTGCAGATATTGATGTTGCCAAACTCTGCCGCCACGATGACCTCGCCACCAGCGATTATGAGAGGGCGATAGCCAACCACACCGCCGATGTGGTCATGACAGGCATCACCCAAGACACGGTGCATTCAATTATTTACACCTCCGGCACCACAGGCCGCCCGAAAGGCGTACTCTACACGCACCGCATGACCATGAATATCGTTGTGCATTCCAGCCTGCATGCTGCGCTTGATCATAAAAGCCGTACACTGACATTTGCGCCGTTGTTTCACACCGCCGCGTTAAATGCAGGCGGCACACCGCTGTTTCATCACGGCGGCGC
>JANQLI010000118.1 GCA_028280675.1 Alphaproteobacteria bacterium | reverse complement strand
GAAGTGGGTCGGTCAGTGCGGCCATCACTGGCCAGCCGCGCGAGGGAAGCCAGGCCCATTTTTTCAAGGGTTCAACCCGTTTGAGGGTGATCGGCAGTCCCACGGCCTCTGCCAAGCCGAGGGCTTGATTTTCCATGCCTGCACGGCCGTCTGAAATGACCCAGCATTGTTTTTCTGTCATTATTGGTCAGCCTGCACAAAGAAATAGTTATAAACTTGCGCGGTTGGGTAATATAATTTCCCGAATCCCGGTCTGTGTGTCATACATCAAATTGGGACCAGACCAAAGCCCAGACAGAACCATGACGAATATAAAATTAGATCAGACCGACCTGAAAATCCTTCACGCCCTTCAACAGGATGGGCGCATCACCAATGTAGACCTCTCTCGGCACGTGGGAATTTCGGCGCCACCTTGCCTGCGGCGTGTGCGCGCTTTGGAGAATCAAGGCGTGATCAAAGGGTATCATGCGGATCTTGACCCCAAGGCGCTCAATTATGAAGTGACGGTATTTGCCATGGTTGGGCTGAGCAGTCAGGCAGAAGCTGACCTGCAAGCCTTTGAAGCGTTAGTGGCATCATATCCTGAGGTGCGCGAGTGCCATATGCTGAATGGTGAGATCGATTTTATCCTTAAAATTGTTGCGAAAGACCTCTCCAGTTTTCAGTCCTTCCTGACGGAGAAACTGACATCTGCGCCAAATGTAGATAGCGTTAAAACCTCTCTGACGATTCGTACCTCAAAAGATTTGCCCGGCGTTCCTGTGCAGCTCTAGGGCTTGCATTTTGCCCTGGAAGGTAATTTTCTTACACCTTGTGAAGCGGTGCTATTGTCCGTGCACATATAAAGTAATATCAGCTTACGGATGAAATCGTTAAAATGTATGGTTAATAGCGCGTCGGGTTTTTTTACAGTTAACCATATGTAAATATTAGTTAAAATTATATCAGCTTGATTCTTTTGGGAAATTGAATTTGGCACGCCTCTTGCTCTTTATGGGGCGGTTGCAAGTTTATGCAGTCTGTAACGATTAGAGTGAGTAAAACAATGAAACGTATATTAGCAGCAGTAACAGTCGCGATCGGCGCCATGGGCTTTGCCGCCTCTGCCAATGCGGCTCTTTTTGACTTTGCGTCAATGGCTGACAATGCAGGCGACCCTAACTATAAAGGGGAAAGCGCACATCAGCCGCTGGTCGCAACAGTTGATGGCATTACCCTTATTGTCGATGGGTATAACTTTACTGGGACAACGGGTGGAGATTTCCATTCGATCCGTCAGCAAAAAGTGTATGCATATCTTGATGCTGGCGATGCTGGCCTCGGTGTCTGTCAGACATCCAATTGTGCTGGTAGTTCTGATGATAATGTCACCGCAGGAGAAGCACTTTACATCCGCACTGGTGGTTTAGAAGAGATTACTCTTGAGATGGCCTGGTTTGACGATCAGAACCACAATGAAATTAATGGTGATCAACTCATCGATATTTTTGTCGGTAACATTGATGGTTCCGTTACAGCATGGTATCTCGATATTCCAATGGACTCTCCTTCCATCCTAAATATCACAGGTACTCACTTCATGCTGTTTCACAATGGTGACCCAGAAGATTTTTACGTGAATGCCTTAGCGGTTAGCCGTCCTGATCAAGAAGTTCCAGAGCCAGCAGCTCTTGGTTTGGTTGGTCTTGGCCTGATTGGTGCCGGTTTCGCAGCTCGTCGTCGTCGCGCCGCGTAACTGACATATCAACATATCTTTGAGAAGGTGGCCTTTGCGCCACCTTTTCTTTTGCCTGCATTACAGCGTCGGCATTTGATGAAAGCCGGGGCGTGGGGGAAGCTCCGGGTAGGTTTCTGCAGAGACAGTCTTGACCTCTGCGGCCACGGGCCCTTCGTGGCATTTGGCGACCATCGCGTCCACCGCATTTTCGGCCCCCGAGAACACTGCTTCCACTGTGCCGTCTTTGCGATTGCGCACCCAGCCTTTTAAACCAAGCTGTTTGGCAGTCTCTTGTGTCCAGTTGCGAAACCACACACCTTGCACCTTGCCTTTGATCACAACGCGTGTGGTTTTTTGAGCCGATGTCATGCGGGTTTCCTTTAGTTATATGTGCGAGAATCATGCGGCGTTTTTGCGCAACGGTCAAGATGCCGGATCGGTGCATTGCTCTCGTGGCGGATGACGTTGAGTTGCCGCTTGTTCGCAATGGCTCAATCGTTTCTGCTAGCATGTGAGATCTAGAAAGGGATGCTGCGCCATGACCAAGCTCGAAATGCCAAAATCATACATACCGGGCATGATTCCAACCCTGAATGATACGGGATTTATGACTGAGGTTATGGATGCTTATTCGCGTCGGTTTGTGGATTATGCAGGGGCATGCAGCGATCCGGTCCTCGATATTGGCTGTGCCTATGGGGTGGCGACTATACCTGCACTTGAAGCAGGCGCCACGGTGACGGCCTGTGATATGGATCAGGGACATGTGGATATTTTGCGTGACCGGACACCGGAAGCACATCTTGCGCGCTTGACGACGTGTACGGGTGTGTTGCCAGAGGTTGATTTTCCGGAAAATACATTTGCAGCGCTTTTGGCGGCGCGCGTTCTGCATTTTCTAGACGGTCCCGCCATTGAAAAGTCGGTTCAGAAAATGGCGTCGTGGCTAAAACCCGGCGGCAAAGCCTTTTTGATTACCGACACCATTTACACCGGCTTTTGGGCGCAGCATGCGCCAATCTATGAAAAGGCTAAGGCCGAAGGACAGCCATGGCCGGGTGAGATCCACGATGCGCATCTCTATTTGCCAGAGCCCGCGCAAAAAACCACATCTATTCGTTATATGAATATGCTGGACCCAGACATTTTGCGCCGCGTTGCGGAAGGCGCGGGTCTTGTGGTTGAAGACGTTGGCTATATTGAAGCCGATACGTATGAAAAAGGCCGCGCTTACAGCGAGTCAGATCGCGAGCGGACCGGCGTGATCGCGGTCAAACCCGCTTAATCAGTCCCTGCTTAATCAGCCGGCGTGATCTTATTACGTAAGGCTGTGTTCACCAGAAACGTATTGTCCCAGGTGTCTTTGACAGGCGCGCGTCCACTGGAGGGGCCCATGCGCACAATCACAAGGTCTTCGCTGGGCACAACGTAAACACGCTGGCCGCCAAAGCCGGATGCATAATAGGCGTCTTGCGCATCAAAGGGGTCTGTGCGTTGATAAGCGCCTGCGAGCAAACGGGCACGCGGGTTTTCTTCCAGCGCATAGCCAAGCCATATTTGAAAGCCGTACCAATCGAACGTTGGTGACGCCGTAATCATCTTGTCAATAAACGCGGCGTCAACAATGCGTGTGCCGTTCACCTCGCCGCGGTTCAGCATCATCATGCCAAAACGCGCCCAATCCATAGCAGGCGCAAGCAAGCAACATGACGAATGGGCTTTACGTCCTGCGCTGTCGAGCCACAATTCGGCGCGGTCTGCTCCCATGGGCTGCCATAGTTTTTCCTCGACGTAAGCGCTGTATCGTTTGCCGGTCGCGCGTTCAACGATCAGGCCCAGCAGCTCACTGTTGACATTGTTATATTCAAACTTTTCGCCTGGTGTCCAATCAAGCGGTGTGCGCAACAGAACAGGCGTCGTGTCTTCATCAAAGAGCCAGCGAAACGCATCCGTAAACGGATTTAAACTAAAAGGATATTCAAACAATCCGCTCGACATATGCAGCAGTTGCGTAATGGTAATGGCGCCGCGCGGATCGTCCTGCCATTCTTCAATATAGGCGCCGATGGGATCATTCAGCGATCCAATATCGCTATCTTCAATGGCGGCTTGTATCAGAATTGGTAGTACGCTTTTATGCATCGATTGCGATTGAGTGAGGCGATCGCGGTCATAACCTTCTGCATACCATTCCGTTTGGATTTTGCCCTGATGCACGACAATTAACGCAAACGAATTTTGATCGGCGGCGTAGGCGCGCATGGCATTGAGGGCCTCTTTGCTGATGGTGTGCTCGTCATCCGTGGCTTCGGGGATGATATAGGTCTTACCGCCCGAAATAACTTCGCGGGGGCGCAAATATTCAAAGGATGGGTCATCGAACGTTTGGAACAATCCGACATACCGTGACCATAGGACCGGCTCAGCAAGATAGGCGCCGCCTATGCCCACACTGATCAGCGCTATGAGACTGAAAAGACCTTTTTTGATCATCGTCTATCCCCCCTAGAGATGATGTTGTTACGGTTTGACCGGCATGAGCCGGTAAAGCGCGTTTTTGATGTCGGATGCCACATAAATATCCCCGTTACGATCGACGGTCAGGCCCGACGGAATGAAAGGGGCTGGCATGGCGTCCCAACCGGTTAAACCCATTGCGAGAAAAGACGCAACGGTTCGGTTTGCGCCAGTTGTTGGATCAAAGAGGCGTACCCGATTATGGCCGACCTCGGTATAGAGCAGGCGGCCATCAATATTGAGGGCAAGACCTTCTGGTTCCAACAGATCTGTGAGGATAACGTCGCGCTGACCATCTGCGAGGGCGATTTTTGAGATCGTGCCCGCATCATATTCGCTGACATAGACATACGCAGAATCGGCAACGGCGAGTCCAACGGGGCCACGAAGATTGTCGGCGATAATTGTCTTTGTCCGTTTCGCATCGGCGCTGATTTCGACAATGTGACCAGCGCCATAATCCGCTACCAAAAACCGTCCATCTGGCAAGGGTGCAATGGCATAAGGCGCTTTGAAGCCCGCAATCATTTTGACGGTTTTTAATGTCGCGCGATCAATGATTTGCACGGCAGGCACGGGCCAAATGGCCGAGGCATAAAAATAGGCGTCATCGGCGGCAATGTAAGACGCGCCCGCGAGGCCGCCTTCAACCTCAAGAAGGGTGATCTCGCCGGTCTCAGCGTCAATCAGACGATTGTCCCAAAAGTCAGAGGCAAGAATTTGTTTGCGCCCATCTGCGTCTACCATGGCAACCCCGCCGGGCGAGCTCATACCGCCAAACACCACGTTTCGTGTTGTGTTGGTGTTTGGATTGAGCTCGGTAATCCCGTTAAAGGCTGGATTGGAAATATAGATCAGTCCCTCATCGGAAATGGCGAGATTATCAAGCGGCGGCATCAGCGTAGTGAGGGTGCGTTTGTCACCGGTCGCGGGATCGACTTTGAACACCTCGCCTGTATCAATATCGACGCCGATAATATGACCGTCTTGATCAAGATTCACCGCCGCCGGACGTTTGATGCCAGAGGCGAGTGTCGTGACGCCGCCTGTGTCAAGGTCCACTTCAACAATCTGCCCACGGAAGAAAAGCGGGCCATAGAGCTTATTCTCATTCGTAATGTCAAATCCGTTTAGGCCGCCAAGTTTA
>JANQLI010000095.1 GCA_028280675.1 Alphaproteobacteria bacterium | reverse complement strand
GCGCACTTCAAAATCATCCCCGATATCAGCAGACGTCTTCTTCGCCCGCTGCCAGAACGCCATTAATTGATCTTCGCTTGGCTTTGCGGGACCTTCCGGAAAGGGCTTAAAGGTGATCATATTCGCCCTACTCCTCAATCACTTCAATCAATTCCCCAGCAAGGCCCACGATTGTGGCGCTTTTTTTACCGCCATAAGCCACGCCTTCCAGCGGCACTGGCGCTTGAACAAAGTCCGCCTTGAATGTGTTGAGGTCCTTGGCGATGAAACTGATCATCGCGTTTCCAGGGGGAAGCTCGCCGTCCGCACGAGCGCGCTGCCCAGCGTCATCAGGATAATCATCAATTTCAAGCAGGTTCCCGCCTTCCAATGCTGTGACCATTTCGAGACGAAACACGTACTCTTCCGGCAAACCAAGGGCTTGCGCCAATATGCCCACAGGCATGTCATAAGCGCCAGCACTTTGCATGCCCAACGCCTCGGTATAGAACTGGCTCATCGCAGCGGAATCAGCGCCAGCAAGAATGGCAATATTCAATCGGTCCACAAGTGACCCTGGGATGGGCAGACGCGATTTTGATCGATCCCCTGTTTCAGAATTAAAATAGAGAATCTCACCCGCCGGGCCTTCGGCTTGCATGACATAAATCGAAGCAATGGTGCCGCCCAAACTGGCGGGTTCGCCGATCACCTCGAAGGGACTGTTTTTCAAGCGCTCATGCACGGCATAAATGTCATCGACAATAATTTCAAAGGCATTCCACCCAAAGGTGGACATCGGCTTGTAATCTGGCTGCGCCGTGATCTGCACCGCACGGATAAACACATCGACGCCACTTTCAGGCTGCATAATGATATAGTCACGGCCCGCCATGTTTGGCGTGCCCCATGACTTTGCTAAGGCTTCGCTCACCTGGCCACGCTCAATGACTTGATAGCCAAGACCGATCGCATAAGCTTCCTCCATGGCCGCAAGGTCGGGTGCGCCGATAGTGCCCATTTTAAAGCGCGTAATGGCTGGCAGGACCTGTTCTTCTTCTGCCGCAACAGAGTCAATACTTTGCGTTTCGGCTTGCGCAGGCGGAGTTTGCGGCGCAGACGTCTCCACGTCCTCCGAGCAGGCTTGCAGGAAGAGTGTCGCAAGAAGAGCGCTTAAGATGAAAAACCGCTGCGGCACGGTCAACACCATTTCTTTGAATTTGTTCATGTTCATGACACCTCTTCCTTTCAGTCTTTTACGATGCAATGCGTTTTTCTTTCACCAGTGTACGTTGATACAATGCGTCATTGCGAAACCAATGCCACGTTCTTGTGCGATGCTGACCGCAAGCGCTCAGCTGAATCATTTCACACACGCGGACATCCGGCATAGCATGAAACGCGAATGACAGATAAATCGTCATATCATCCACCTCCCATAACGCCCCTTTCATACGGTCATTATCCCAGGTGACACGTTTGTTTGCGGCATCATAGCGTGCTTCGAACTGCGTCGTTTCTTCGCGGCCGTCAGGCCATCGATTGGTGCTGGTTTGACGATAGGCCACATCGTCTTCATCCGGAAACTCACAGATAATATGCACGCGGTATTGATCGAGGACGTTGTGATCAAGATCGACAAAGGTATAGAGGCAATCCCATTCACCTTCATTGCGCACGAAGAGCGGCATATCTTCACGTATGGAGCTCAAAGCGTCCCTCACAAGTTTAGTAAGGCTTGGCGATACCGATATAGGCGATGACCGCAAGCAATACATAAATAAGGATAACGGGAATGGTAACCGTGTTGATGCCTTTTTGAATCGCTTGTTCAATCTCCGGTGTCGATCCTTCGGTGGCGAGACGCATAAACGCGGGCCCGACCGGCGCGAAGAGAACATCAATCGCGATGGAACAGGCAAAAATCAATGCAAAAAGAATAATCTTCAGCGCCAACCAATCAGCCCCAAGTGGCGCGCCGTTCCCCCATGACATGACACCAAGGGCCATCAGAAAGAGGAAAAAGAGGCCCTGCCAGGTGAGATTAATCCGGCGCAGGGTTTGCGCGATGGGCTGTCCTTCGAGCTTGACCTGACCGACAATAACACCCATCCATAAAAAACAAATGGTCCACGCGATGACAAACCAGAAAGGCGCAACAGTGATCAGTCCAAGGGTTGCCGACATATGCAGGCCAACTGGAAACATCAAAGCAGAGGCAAGCCGCGGCGTGAAATCAATCAGCATTGAATATTTCATCATCACCGCGCGCTGCTCAAACGAATAGGCCGCGTTCTTCGCGCCAAGCGCAAGCAGCAAGACACCAAGATCTGCGCCGAGCCAATACACCAGCAACATGATATGGATAAAAACCCACAGCGAATAATCCATGGCGCACTCCTTTTACACAGCGTGTCAAAACGCAACCAAACAGGCAAGAAAAAACCCGGCCTCGAAAGGCCGGGTTTGAAATTTGTTATCACATCAAGGCTAGAAGTTCAGACGTACGCTGAAGTTCACGCGACGTGGCTCAGCAAAGTAGTATTTGCCAAACAATGTCGATGTGAGGATTTCCTCATCGGTACAGTTCTTACATTCAAGAAATGCGCCCCAACCTTGATCCTGGTTCTCATAACCAACACGCGCTTGAACAACTGTTGTCGATTCAGCCAATGAGTTAGGATCAAGGTTATCTGTAGCGGTCCAATATTCATCACGCCAAATCACATCACCCCCAAGCACGATGTCGCCACCTGCATTGTTAAGTGGGATACGGTAATTACCACCCACAGCAACGCTCCATTCAGGAGAGCGTGTTGGGTCAGCCGTGATAGCACCTGTGACGTCATCAGCAACTTGTGATTCTGGCAGGGCATTTTTGTATTCCGCGTTCAGATATCCTACAGATGCAAATAAGTCTAAGTTATCTATAGGTGAATACTGTGCTTCAACCTCAACACCCCATGTCTCTAGATCTGCCACGTTGCTTGTGACAAAGGTTGTGGTACCAAAGAGAACTGACGGCACTTGGAGATCCGTAGTATCCTGGAAGAAAATAGCTGAATTCACACGAAGAGTGTTATCAAGGAAATCACCCTTCATACCAATTTCGTAAGACCAGGCTTCTTCTGGACCAAAGGCAACCAGTTTATCTGCCTCATCATCACGTGCGTTCCAACCACCGGATTTAAAACCATTGGTCGCGGATGCATAGAACATCAGATCATCAGTATGCTGATATTGAATGCCTATTTTAGGTGTAACTTTTGACACTTTTTGATCAACCGGAATGCCTGCAGCAATTAAATCTGACGTATCAAAATCAGCTGTAACCTCTACTCCATTTATAAAGTCACCGTCCATTGCCAAAGGCGTAAATGCAATATCCTTCTCTTCTTCGGTCCAACGGGCTCCAAGTGTGAATGTCCACTGATCGTTAATAGCATAGTCGCCTTGGATATAAGCAGAAATATTTTCCGTCTTATTCTCTAACTTCCGCGACCATAGAGAGCCGAAACCCCAATCAGTAAAGTCGGTTTCGTTGTCCTCGTCCATATAGAAGAGACCAGCAACATAATCGAGGCGATCATCAAAAAGAGTCCCATTCAATTTGATCTCTTGAGTGAATTGCTCGTGCGTCCCTTGATTCACGATGACATACCCTGGTCCAGGGAAGAAATCCAAGGTGAAATCCTGCTCAAGGTCACGCCACCCAGTAATGAACTCGATCGTACCAAAAGATACATCCCATTGTAGATTCGAGTAGATTGAAAAAGTCTCCGTATCATTACCCATACCGCAACCTGATGTCATGACGTCATCCAAATTGCCTGGTTTACCGCAGTCTTTGCGGAATGTAGTATTTGAGTCATGCGGTGTATCACGGTCAATACCAGCAAGGTTCGTACCTTCTTGGGATAATTGTTCAACAGCAAGATCCCATGTGACTGAATCATTCAGAAGCAAACGCACATCACCACGCACACCCCATGAATTCTCGTCATTAACCTCTTCGCCGGTTACAGCATTGTCACCATATCCATTATCATCAATGTAGTATCCAGCGAATTTGGTAAGAACTTTATCTGAAACCGGAATGTCTACGACGCCACTAATTGCAACGCGATCATAACTGCCGACCTCTGCTTTGATGCGGCCACCAAATTCTTCACCGGGCCGACGCGTAATAACATTAACCGCGCCACCGGTGGTGTTCCGGCCAAAGGTTGTGCCTTGCGGGCCACGCAAAACCTCAATCCGCTCCACATCAAAAAGTGCATAGTTATTCGCATTTTGACGTGCAATATAAACATCATCCACATAGGTCGAGACAGGTGGATCAAAGGTCGCAATCGATTCAGAGTTACCCAAACCACGCAAATAATAGGAGTTTGAAGAGCCAGGACCTGTGTTGTTATTACCGGTCAAGTTTGGAATCACGCGCACGACATCAAGTGTCTCATTGATTTGGCGAACATCCATTTGCTCTGCTGAAAACGCACTCACCGCAATCGGTACATTTTGAATACTTTGTTCGCGGCGCTGTGATGTCACCACAAGCTCACTGATGGCGGCGCTTGCCGTGCTGGCGATACCGGTCCCGGTAATCGCGGCGACAGCCACCGTCATTGTTAATTTTGATAATTTTGAAGTCATTTTCTTCCCCCGTCCGCGCAGACTCGGATCGAGCCACGCATTTGGTTACATGCGCCGCGACCAACGCGACGCTTTGGTGACAAGAACAATAATCGATTGTCTGGAATCTTCTAGACACAAAGATATTTTGTTAATTATAAAGCTG
>JANQLI010000078.1 GCA_028280675.1 Alphaproteobacteria bacterium | reverse complement strand
GATCATGGCGAGCGGCATTTGCGACACCGATGCGTTTACGCTGTCGGGCGATGATCCGGAAGGATTGTTTCCAGCCATATTGGGCCATGAAGGCGCTGGTGTTGTCAGGGAAGTTGGCGCAGGCGTCACGTCTGTCGCGCCAGGCGATCACGTGATCCCGCTTTACACCGCGGAGTGCCGCGAGTGTGAGTATTGCCTGCATCCCAAAACGAACCTCTGCCAATCGGTGCGCGCGACCCAAGGCCAAGGGGTGATGCCGGATGGCACGTCGCGCTTCTCCCTCGATGGCAAGCCGGTGCTGCATTATATGGGCTGTTCGACGTTTTCGAATTTCACTGTCTTGCCAGAAGTGTCGGTGGCGAAAATTCGCCAAGACGCACCTTTTGATAAAGTGTGTTACATCGGTTGCGGCGTGACCACCGGTGTCGGCGCGGTGGCGTTCGACGCCAAAGTCGAGCCGGGCTCTAATGTGGTTGTGTTCGGTCTTGGCGGGATTGGCCTCAATGTCATTCAAGGCGCGCGCATGGTTGGCGCCGATCAGATTGTTGGCATTGACATTAATGAAAGCAAGGTCGCGCTTGCCAAACAATTCGGCATGACCGATTTCATCAATCCCACCAAAGTGGATAATATTGTTGAGGCTATTGTCGATCTTACCCATGGCGGCGCGGATTATTCGTTTGAATGTATTGGCAATGTGGAGACCATGCGCCAAGCGCTGGAGTGTTGTCACAAAGGCTGGGGCGAAAGCGTGATCATTGGCGTCGCCGGGGCCGGTCAGGAAATCTCCACCCGGCCGTTTCAATTGGTGACGGGCCGTGTGTGGCGCGGCTCTGCTTTTGGTGGCGCGAGAGGCCGCACTGATGTGCCGAAGATTGTCGATTGGTATATGGACGGTAAGATCAACATTGACGATCTGATCACCCATAAAATGCCGCTTGAGGACATCAACACCGCGTTCGATCTCATGCACGATGGCAAATCGATCAGAAGTGTGGTGGAGTATTGAGTGAACATTCACAGAAAAGAAAAAGCACTGAAGTGAAATCCAGTGCTTTTTTAGAAATTGTACACTCAGCACTCAAATCATTGATGTCTATCTTCTTTGTTTAGTGACGCTGTTGGCATTACTGATAATGCATCCAGTGGCAAGATATATGGTTCTGGCTCAATTGATGCGTACTTATCCGCTAGTTCCATTGCTTTTTTAACTTCCTCTGAGAAAATATCGAGATCTGAATCTTGGTCTTTCTCTATGTCAGTCAAACTTTTCTTAACTGCTTCTGTAATTTTTTCTGCCATCATACTGTTTCCGTAAGGTGACTGTGGAGATAAAATAGTATATTTTGCTGATCAGTGTAAGCTGTAATCAAGTCATTATACCCACGTATAAATGATGAAAGATCTTTATTGTCGGAATAATCATCAATTTCTAGTCGCAATGCTTTTAACTTTTCTATATCCAACGCTCTTCCATGTGAGTGCCATGTATTATGATCAGCTAATGCTTTTGCTATATCCTTTGCTCTGGCTTCTTTTTCGTTATCCGTAACCGTCGCACCTGGGTTGTGTGTTCTATGTGTTTTCCAGTCTCTAAATTTATATTGAACAAGCCATTTTTTCAATAAATCTATAGAAAGATCTCTTGCTTGTTCGTAAAGCGCTAGTTTTGCTAAATCGAGGCCTTTAAGAAAAACCACATCTGCTGGAGATAGCGTCTTTTTTGATGTAATTTCCTGAACTTTATCTAAGTAACCCAATGCAGCCACATAGCCACTTCCATCTGGCACCATGACTTGAGGGTCTATCGGTCCCAATGATGACGAATAGTCCATATAAATTTTGTCGCCAGACATGCAAAAAATGGTTCCAGCTGACATAGCAAAGTCTGGTACGATAAAGTTTACAAATCCGTAATGTTTTCTAACAACAGAGACCATGCGCTCAACAGCTTCTGCCGACCCTCCTGGACTGCGCAGAACGATTGATAAAGTGTTATCAGCTCTTTTCGACTTGGATTTTACTTCCTCAATGAAGTTCCTAAATACCCTGAAATATCCAGGGTGTATTTGGCCAAAAAATGACACTACATCTGATTTGAGTGCATCTTCTAATTCTTTCGCTTTTTCATTGATGTGATGGATTATTGTATGATCGAGGTCGTGAGGATTCATTCTCTATAGCCAGATATTAAGGTTAAGATATAAATATCAATTACCTTTAACATACTAATACGAGCATCTGGATAAGTCACCACCATTTGTTTGGCTCAGTAAGGAAATCTATTTATTTTGCTACCACGGCAATTCTTGATCGTCGAAATTATAGAAACGCCCAGAATCATCCATGGTCAGTTTCGCGATTTTGCCGCGCACACCGGCGGCGCTTTCTTCGGTTGTCAGGGCAGGGCCTTTATAGCCCGAGGCATCAAGAAGACGTGTTTTCACCATGCCTGGCCCCACAAGCCCGACAATGATCTCCCGTTTGGCAAGCTCGCCAGCCAAAGTGGTCATGGCCATGTTCACCGCAGCTTTGCTCATGCGATAGGAATACATCCCGCCGCCTGAGCCGCGTTGGGCGAGCGCCATTGAACCCAGACCACTGACGATGGTGACGATTTTCTTTTGCTCACTGGCCGCGACATGCTCAATGAACGCTTGCGCCACGAAGAGAGGCGCATACGCATTCACTTCCATACTCAAGGTCATGTCGCCATAGTCGAGGTCTCCAAACAATTGTCCCTCGCGTTTTGTAAAAATACCGGCATTGTTCAACAAGACATCAATGGGTGTGCCTTTGTATTGATCGGCCAATTCCGCAAGACGCGCGCGGTCCGTGACATCCAATTGTTCGATAACCACATTGTCATTTTCAGCCGCGACGGCTTGCAGGTCATCGGCGCTTTCCGGTTTACGGCAGGTGGCGATGACATTCCATCCTTCGGCGGCATACTGACGCGCGAACTCCAAACCGATGCCCCGGTTCGATCCGGTGATGAGGACTGTGGACGCGCTTGCTTGCGCCATGGCGTTGACCGTCCCTATTGAGGCAACGGCCAGCGTCGCGCCAGCCGTGGCGACAACTGTCCGGCGTGACACGCCTTTATGTACATTGTTCGAATCGTTTGTGGTCATTATGTTCTCCCATACTTTGATCTTGCCAGTAGCAAGACTTACCCTTGCGCTCAATAGTTTCGGTGGGATTGTCCACTGGTAAGTGTGACCTCTCTTCGGATGTACGCCTTGTGGTTGGTTCTGCAATTCCAGATGAGACCGGGCCCGAAGCCGCCCATACTCACGGTCTTGGCTGATGGCCCTGGGAAGAGGTGAGGAGTGTCTTATGGCAAAAAGAGTGTGTTTTGGAATAATGGCGTTGATGCTATCGGCCTGTGATGGAACCGCTCAGCAAAGGGCTATCCCAGACGGTGTGGAGCATCCAGGGGAACGGATAGAGATACGTGCGGCGGACTTGCCGCCGCCGTCCCAAGGCGCAGGCGCGGTCAATTTTCCCCGTCCCGTTCCCATGGGCGATGATGGCGCACTCTATCTTCCCGAGGGCTTTGTTGCGGAGATTTTTACCGATGCAATTGACTTTCCGCGATGGATGGTGGTTGCAGAGAACAGCGATGTTTATGTCGCTGTGCCCAACCCGCGCTTTGCACGCCTTGAAGAAGGAAATTTGATATGGCGTTTGCGTGACACCAATGGCGATGGCATGGCGGATGAGCAAAAGATCGTTGCGAAAGAATTGAACATGCCTCTTGGCATGGTGATTGATGGGGATGCGCTTTTTGTCTCTGATGTTGATGGCATTTGGCGTTTTCCCATCACGGCGGATGGGGCGCTTGGAGACCGTCAGCGCTTAACAGAAGAGGGCGCCTTGGGGTTAAAGGCCGGTTCCCATTACCACCGCATTCTCGTGCAATCGCCGGACCGTGCGCATTGGTATGTCAGTGTCGGGAGCACATCAAATGTGCTTGAAGATCCCATGCCGCATGCGAGCGTGCAGCGCTTTGATAAAGATGGCGGCAATCAAGTGACTTTTGCGTCAGGGTTGCGCAATCCCATTGGCACCGCCTTTCACCCAGAGACCGGTGAGCTCTATACGGTTGTGAATGAACGCGATGGCTATGGCGATGATCTGGTCCCGGATTATTTTACCCGTGTGCAAGATGGAGAGTTTTTCGGCTGGCCTTATGCGTATATTGGCGGTTTGCCGGATGCGAAATTTGCGGATAAGCGTCCAGATCTTGTCGCCGCAACAAAACTTCCGGATGTGCTTTTCCAAGCGCACTCTGCGCCTGTCGGTCTTGTGTTTTATACCGGCGATCAGTTCCCGGAAGACTATCAAGGCGATGCGTTTGTCTCATTGCATGGGTCGTGGAATCGCAGCGATCCGACAGGGTATAAAATCGTCCGTATTCCCTTTGAAAATGGCCGTCCAAAAGGGGGCTATGAAAATTTCATGACCGGCTTTTTACGCGATGTTGACGGTACGCCGCGGATTACAGGCCGCCCTGCGGGTCTGGCGCAAATGCCAGATGGCAGTTTGTTGCTTGCGGAAGATGGCAATAATATAATCTGGCGTATTCGTTATGTCGGGACCGAGTAAACCATGTCTGATGCGGTGATCGAAAAATTCAAACCAACGTCTGGCATTCTGGCGACGACGGCCATGGCCGTTGGCGTTCTGTTTCTCTTAGGCTATATTGGCTTGATCGTCCTTGTGCGGCCATATTTTCCCGAGATCGATTTTCTGCCGGACACCAGTTATCTTTGGTATTACTGGAAGCTTCCTGAAGCAAGTATTTGGGCGCGCTTAACATCGTGGTTCGGCTATTTGCTGCATCAGGTGACGATTTGGTATCTGATTTATTATGCGCAGAATAACAAACTCACGTATAAAAAATTTCTCCATCCGGTAAATGTCGCAGCCCTCGCGGCCAATGCGTTCTTTGTCCTTTTGCATCTTGCGCAAAGCTGGGGGTGGTATGACGGCTTGGCGCAAGACACGCCGATCTGGTCATCGCAAAATGCCGTCATCGTGATGCTGGTGATGATTTTGCTCATGGAAAACAAACGCCGCGGGCTTTTCTTTGGCTATCGAGTCAAAGGGGCGGTGATGGAAGAATCAGGCCGCATCCTGCGCAAGTATCATGGCTATGTGTTCTCTTGGGCGGTGATCTATACCTTTTGGTATCACCCGATGGAGGCGACCCCAATGCATTTGATTGGCACGCTCTACACCGCATTGATCATGCTGCAAGGTAGCCTCTTCTTTACAGGCATTCACACCAACCGTTACTGGATGGTGGTGATGGAAGTGGGCGCCCTGTTCCATGGCGCTCTTGTTGCCTATTTGAATTTTGACGGCACGTGGCCGTTCTTCTTCTTTGGCTTTGCCGCCATGTTTATCATCACGCAAATGCACGGCCTTGGCTTGAAGGTATGGCTGCGCTGGGGATTCGTTGCGGCGTATGTCATTGGCGTTCTGACGGTCTATGCGATGCAAGCGTGGAAAGGCATTTTTATCGTGCCGGGCATACCGGCTGTCGAATTTGCCGGTGTGTTTGCCATGGCGGTCTTGGTTTGGGGCTTGATGCTGGCGGGCGATTGGCTGAACGACCGGTTTTTTAAATCCTCAGTCTCACAAGCGTAGGCTGCAGTAATGGAACCGCAACGCATTGCAATCATCGGCGGGGGGATTGGCGGTCTTGCGGCGGCGCTCGCGCTGCTCAAAGCCGGTCATCACGTCGATCTTTTCGAACAAAGTGATGCTTTTGAAGAAGTCGGCGCAGGATTGACCATGGCGCCGAATGCGATGCGCATTTTGCGGCATTTCGGCATGCAGGATTTGGTGGATCGTGCCGACATCCCTGGTATCGGGCGCGTCAGGGCCGGAGAGACCGGGCACATTTTTACCGAATCCAATATGGGCGCTGACATTGAAACCGCGTTTGGCGCGCCTTATGGATTTTTGCACCGCGCCGATCTGTTGAATGTGTTGGTGGCGGCGGTGCGCAATGTCGATGCTTCTTGTTTGCATCTTGGCATGTCCTTCGAAAGCTTAAGCCATGAAAATGAGGAGATCTCTCTACAGTTTGCAGATGGGTCCACCCATTTATGCGATGGTGTGATCGGCGCTGATGGCATTCGCTCGGCTGTTCGGATGCATATGTTCGGTCCTGTCCCGGCGCAATTTACAGGCAACATCGCTTGGCGCGGTTTGGTGCCGATCGCAAGTCTGCCGGACCATCTCCGTCATCCCCATTCGGCGGTGTGGGCCGGGGCCCGGCGGCACTTCGTGCAATATACGTTACGCGGCGCGACACTGA
>JANQLI010000015.1 GCA_028280675.1 Alphaproteobacteria bacterium | reverse complement strand
GTGGGCCGCTGTCTCAGGGATTACGTTTGTGGAAGCTTCTGACCCTGCGACGGCGGATATTCGCTTTGGCATGACCAGCGCAACGACGCTCGGCACGGCGCATGCGTATGGTCCGGGTAATGGCGGCGATGGAGCCGGTGGTGATGTGTGGTTCGATGGCGACAGGTCATGGGATTTTACGCCGGGTGGTCACGGCTATATGACTCTGATGCATGAAGTTGGCCATGCATTGGGCCTTTCCCATTCTCATGAAGCTTCTGGTGACTCGACGATCGCGCCTCTGGATGAAGATTGGCTCGGCTATACGGTGATGAGCTATCGCGATAATCCGGATGATGCGATTGATTATTACGAAACACATGAATACCCGACGACCCCAATGGCCAATGATGTGGCCGCGATCCAATATCTTTATGGCGTAGATAGCACGCATAATGCTGGCGACACGACCTATAGCTGGACTGCAGGTGAGAGCATTTACGAAGCCCTTTGGGATTCAGGTGGCAATGATACGATTGATTGGTCAAATCAAACGTCCGATGCTGCAATAAATCTGGCAGCAGGAGAGTGGAGCAAGCTCGGCCCAAGTTTCTGGAACGGTAATTATACCCAGCATGAAACCATGATGATTGCGTTAGGTGTCGTCATTGAAAACGCGATTGGCGGATCAGGCGATGATACCCTCACAGGGAATAGCGCAAGCAATCTGCTCACAGGCAATGATGGCGCTGATGATCTGAGCGGCGCAGGGGGGTCGGATACGCTTGAAGGCGGCAATGGTAATGATGTTTTGCACGGCAATGCGGGTTACGACACTCTGAAAGGGGGATCCGGGCATGATCGCGCCGTTTATGATGGGTCAAGCTCCGGATTCTCTGTTGTCGAGGGAAATGGCTTTTGGACGGTCACCGATAACAGCAGTTTTCACGGTGATGAGGGGGTCGATAAACTTTACGGCATCGAAGAGATTTACTTTGCTGGTGATAATGTGGTCATGCAGCTTGATAATTCCAGCGGGGGTGATGACACCACCCCTGGCGATGAGACGACTCCAGGAGAAACCATTACAGGCAGTGATGGCTCCGATCTCTTAGTCGGTGGTAATGGCTCTGATACGATAGCTGGTGGAGAAGGTTCGGATAACTTGCAAGGGGGTGAAGGTAGTGATCGCATGCTTGGCCAAAATGGTGATGATCAACTTTTTGGCGGTTTAGGTAACGACAACCTACACGGCGGAAATGGTACTGATACATTAAATGGCGGTGATGGTGCCGATACGCTGTTTGGTCAACATGGTGACGATAGTCTCTATGGTGATATTGGTGCTGATACATTGAAAGGTGGGGATGGCACAGATTCTCTCAATGGTGGCGGTGGGTCAGATCGTCTCGTTGGTCAAGATGGGTCTGATGTCATAGATGGAGGTTTGGGTAATGACAAACTCATTGGTGGCAGTGGTCTGGATACTCTCACAGGCGGAAATGGTTCCGACACGTTGCGCGGAGGCACGGAAAATGATGTGCTGTCTGGTGGCAATGGCTTCGATACTCTCAATGGTGGTTGGGGAAGCGATACGCTCTATGGGGGCGAAGGTGGTGATATCCTTGTTGGGAAACGTGGCTACGACGTTCTCGTCGGTGGAAATGGTAACGATGAGCTAAACGGTGGTGATGGCCGTGACCTGTTCGTGTTTCGAACAGGTGATGATGAAGACATGATCCGTGATTTTAAGGCTGGAGATAACGATGTAGATATAATCAAACTTGAACTAGGCCATGAGTTTGACACCTATGATGAAGTCATGGAAGTGGCTTTGCAAGAAGGTAACAACACGGTTCTTAATTTTGGCGGCGGTGATAGCATTACCCTCGTTGGCGTGAACAAGAATGACCTCCATGCCAATGATTTTGAATTTGTTTAAAATCGTCTGTTTCTCGGCCCCAGACCCCAAACCAAGGTGGTGCTTTCCACATTTCTAAGCAGGTTTCATGAAACTCGCTGCTCCACGAACCTGGCCTTGCGCCCTGCTTCTCTCATCCCGCAAAGATGTAAGGTTCTTAACTCATACACCCATGATGTGTGATTCTGCTGTCGTATCAACCATTATCTAATTGTCCCCAGGGGATATAGGCGGTGTTCGAGAGTTAGAACATGACGAGAACTTAGGGAGATTCCATTATTTTTGCCAAAGACTTAACTTTCTTCTTGCTATTAGGAACAAAACAGGTACATTAACCGCAATTGCAACGATTTGAGCGAACTGACATAAGGGGATAAGCAAATGGCAGGCAATGTTGTGAACCTGAAAGAGTCGAGTGACATGGATAAAAAGAAAGCGTTGGATGCGGCGTTAAGCCAAATCGATCGGGCCTTTGGCAAGGGCTCGGTGATGAAGCTGGGCCAGCGCGATGTGGTGGAAATTGAGGCGGTTTCTACCGGCTCTCTCGGGCTTGATATTGCCCTAGGTATTGGCGGGTTGCCAAAGGGCCGGGTGGTTGAGGTCTATGGCCCCGAATCGTCCGGCAAAACCACGCTGACGTTGCATGTTCTGGCTGAGGCTCAGGCCGTGGGCGGTGTCGGCGCCTTTATTGATGCTGAGCATGCCCTTGATCCCGCCTATGCCGCGAAATTGGGTGTGGATCTGGATGAACTCTTGATTTCCCAGCCGGATACTGGCGAGCAGGCGCTAGAAATTGCCGATACCTTGGTGCGCTCCGGTGCGGTGGATGTGCTGGTCATCGACTCGGTGGCGGCGCTCACCCCACGGGCCGAACTTGAAGGCGAGATGGGCGATAGCCTCCCAGGCCTGCAAGCCCGGTTGATGAGCCAGGCCTTGCGCAAACTCACCGCCTCCATTGCCAAATCCAATTGCATGGTCATTTTCATCAACCAGATCCGCATGAAAATTGGCGTCATGTTCGGCAGTCCGGAAACCACCACTGGTGGCAATGCGCTCAAATTCTATTCTTCTGTTCGTCTTGATATTCGCCGCATTGGGGCTATTAAAAACCGCGATGATATTGTCGGGAACCAAACCCGCGTCAAAGTCGTTAAAAACAAGGTGGCGCCGCCTTTCCGTCAAGTCGAATTCGACATTATGTATGGCGAAGGCATCTCCAAAACCGGGGAAATTCTCGACCTTGGCGTCAAAGTGGGCGTCGTGGAAAAATCCGGCTCGTGGTATTCTTATGATAGCCAGCGCATTGGTCAGGGCCGGGAAAACGCCAAAACCTTCCTTGCTGAAAACCCCGATATGGCTCAAGCTATTGAAACTGCTATTCGCCGTGATGCTGGCTTGATTGCCGATGACATGCTCACAACACCGGAAGAGGCGGGTGATGAAGATGGCCCTGAGGTCGAAGCCGCCAGTTAACACCGGTTAAACCCTTTCTGTTTTTTCATTCCGTGAACGCGGCGTTTGTCATCAAGCGCCGCGTTTTCGCATGATGCGCGGAAAACCTAGACGCCGCTGCAATCCAAGGGTAAAAGCACACGCTTAGTCGATATGACACTATACTTGACGAATCGCGGGCAGTTGCAGGTGACAATCTATGACCAGTTTGAATGAGGTGCGGGCCACATTTTTGGAGTTCTTTCGGGAGCGCGATCATGCGGTTGTGCCGTCCAGCCCGCTTGTGCCTCATAACGATCCCACATTGCTGTTTACCAATGCAGGCATGGTGCCTTTTAAGAATGTGTTTACCGGTGTTGAATCCCGCGATTACGTGCGTGCAGCCTCGTCGCAAAAATGCGTGCGTGCCGGCGGCAAACATAATGACCTCGATAATGTTGGATACACCGCACGCCATCACACCTTCTTTGAAATGTTGGGGAACTTTTCCTTTGGCGATTACTTCAAAGAGCTTGCGATCACGCATGCTTGGGACTTGGTGACGAAGGTCTTCGAACTGCCAGAGGAACGTTTGCTGGTTACCGTCTTTTCAGAAGATGATGAAGCTTTTGATCTTTGGCGTAAAATCGCTGGTCTTCCGGAAAGTAAAATCATCCGCATACCCACATCGGATAATTTCTGGGCTATGGGCGACACGGGACCGTGCGGTCCGTGTTCGGAAATCTTTTATGACCATGGTGACCATATTCCTGGCGGCCCTCCGGGCAGTCCCGATGAAGACGGCGACCGCTTTATCGAAATTTGGAATTTGGTCTTTATGCAATATGACCAAGTAACCGCAGATAACCGTCAAACCTTGCCAAAGCCGTCGATTGATACCGGTATGGGACTTGAGCGCATTGCGGCTGTGTTGCAAGGCACGCATGATAATTACGAAACCGATTTGTTTCAGCATTTGATCCGCGTCTCCGCTGAAACAGCAGGTGTGGCGCCCGATGGGGAACATGCGGTCAGCCATCGAGTGATTGCCGACCATTTGCGCGCGAGTGCATTCCTGATTGCCGATGGCGTCCTGCCGTCAAATGAAGGACGTGGCTATGTGTTGCGCCGGATTATGCGGCGCGGCATGCGCCATGCCCATATGCTAGGTGCGAAAGAACCGCATATGTGGCGTTTGCTGCCAGCCCTTATTTCAGAAATGGGCGCGGCTTATCCAGATCTCACCCGTGCGGAATCGCTGATCAAGGAAACGTTGAAATTGGAAGAGGAAAAATTCCGGCAAATGCTTGGCCGGGGTTTGACTTTGCTTGAAGATGCTGTAGGAGAACTCAATGAGGGTCAGGCATTGCCAGGCGATGTGGCCTTTAAACTTTATGACACGTATGGTTTTCCACTAGACCTGACGCAAGATGCACTCCGTACACAGAATATTGATGTGGATGAAGAGGGTTTTGATGCCGCCATGGCGGAACAGCGCGCCAAGGCCCGTGAAGCATGGAAAGGGTCCGGTGAAACGGCAACCGAAGAAGTATGGTTCGATTTTCGTGATGCACACGGTGCCACAGAATTTTTGGGATATGACGCTGATCACGGCGAGGGGCAAATTTTAGGACTTGTCAAAGACGGAATCGTCGTAGACAGCCTGTCTGTTGGTGATGAGGCGCAGGTGCTCACGAACCAAACACCATTTTATGCAGAATCCGGTGGTCAGATTAGCGATATCGGTCTCCTTTATACACCTGATGGCGCGGCGTTTATTGTGAAAGATACGCAAAAGAAATTAGGCGATCTTCATGTCCATGTTGGCGCGCTGCAAAAAGGCGCGCTCTCGACAGGGGATGTGGTCGAAATGTCTGTGGATGGAAACCGCCGTCATTTAACGCGTGCGAACCATTCGGCAACCCATCTCTTGCATGCCGCGCTCCGCAATGTTCTCGGGGATCATGTCACGCAGAAAGGCTCGTCTGTGGGGCCGGAGCGCTTGCGGTTTGACTTTGCGCATCCCAAAGCCTTGACGCCAGATGAAATTGAGCAGGTCGAAGCGGAAGTGAACGCTATCATCCGCCAGAATACCGATGTTGCGACTCGGGTCATGACGCCGGATGATGCGATTGAAGCTGGGGCGATGGCGCTTTTTGGTGAAAAATATGGTGACGAAGTGCGTGTGCTCACAATGGGGCATGCAATTGACGCTGCCGCGCCTGCGCAGTCACCCTATTCCGTTGAGCTCTGCGGCGGAACGCATGTGTCACGCCTCGGCGACATTGCCTTAGTCAAAGTGGTCAGCGAAAGCGCCGTGGCCTCGGGTGTTCGCCGGATTGAAGCGCTGACGGGGGAAGCGGCGCGTTTGTATCTCGACGATCAAATGCACCAATTGCAAAACGCGGCTGCTCTATTGAAAGTGCCACCTGCGCAATTAGGTGAGCGCGTCGCGGCTTTGGCTGAAGACCGCAAAAGATTGGAACGCGAAGTTGCTGAATTGAAAAAAACTATTGCCATGGGCGGCGGCGCTGGTCATGCATCGTCTCATGAGACAGTCACGAAAATAAACGGCATCAAAGTCATGGCGCGCGTTCTTGATGGTGTCTCCGCTAAAGACTTGCGTGGCATTATTGATGACAGCAAAAAAACACTTGGATCTGGTGTCGTGGCCTTCGTTGCTGTGAATGATGGAAAAGCGGCTGTGGCGACAGGCGTCACGGAAGATCTCACGGATCGGATTAGCGCTGTGGATCTTGTCAGAGCAGGGTCCGCTCTTGTCGGCGGCAAAGGCGGCGGCGGGCGACCCGATATGGCGCAAGCCGGTGGTCCGGATGGCGCGAAGGCGCAAGACGCTGTTGACGCCATGGTGAACTTTGTGAAAGAGGCCATCTCTTAAACAAGGAGGGCGCGTGGCCAACACCGATCATAAAAGTGAGGATGGCAACGTCTCTCTTCGCGAGCGTCTCTATATTATTTTGGAAGCTGGTAAAACCAGCGACATCCCAAGCCTCATCTTCGATAGTGTGATGGTGGGCCTCATTATTGCGAACGTGGTGGCTTTCGCTCTTGAGACCGTGCCTTCCGTTTATGCCTCCCATGGTACCGCGCTCGAACTTTTCAATGTCATTTCTGTGCTGATTTTCACGGTCGAATATGTTGCGCGTGTTTGGGTCTGCGTCGAACACCCGCCCTATCGAGGCCAGCCGCCACTGCGGGCGCGGCGCAAATTCCTTGTCTCGCCCTATATGATCATTGATCTTTTAGCGATCCTGCCGTTTTACCTTGCACTGTTTATCGCGATTGATCTGAGGGTGTTGCGCGTCTTCCGGCTGATCCGGTTTTTGAAACTTGCGCGTTACTCACCAGCTTTGGCGTCTTTGGGCGGAACCTTCAAAGCGGAGCGGCGCGCACTCATTGGCGCAATCATTATTATGCTTGGCCTGTTGATGCTGGTCTCCAGCGTGATGTATTTTATTGAACGCGAGGCGCAACCTGATGCGTTCGGATCTGTGCCGCAGGCGATGTGGTGGGGACTGGCGACGCTGACGACAGTGGGATATGGCGATGTGGTGCCGATCACCCCCTTGGGCCGCTTTGTCGGCGGTCTCGTGATGATTATGGGGCTTGCTGTTTTTGCGCTTCCCATCGGTATTATTGCAACGGGCTGGAGCCAAGAAATACATCGCCGGGAATTTGTTGTGACCTGGGGTGTTGTCGCCCGCGTGCCGCTATTTGCAAAATTAGATGCGGTGTCGGTTGCGGAAGTGATGACATTGTTGCGGGCACGTGTTGCCGATGCGGGAGAGATCATACTCCGCCGCGGTGATCCAACCAAAGCGATGTATTTTATCACCAGCGGTGAAGTGAATATTCGTCTGAGAGATCGCGATGTGATTTTGGGAGAAGGGGATTTTTTTGGCGCTGTCGCTTTGTTGAATCACCGCGCTAGCCCGATTGCAGTGCAGGCGTTGCGCAAAACCCATCTCTTATGTCTTGAATCAGACGATTTTCATGGTCTCTTAGAGCGCGATCCGGCATTGCGTCAGCATCTTGCCCAAATTGCTGAAAGCCGCATCAAAGACGGCTGGGGCCATGCGGATCAAGATGTTGAAGAGCCTCCTCAGAGTTTTTAACGTGTGGTGATATATTCTCCAGCGAGCGAAAATACCAGGTTAATTTTTAATTGCAGGATGAAGGCCCCACTCAAAACGTTTTTCAGGATCAAAATCTGGATTTTCTGTTGGCAATTGCGCGCCGTTTTCATTTTGCCACGTTTTTAGTGCGGTCAATAGCGAGTTGGTGATTTCTGGGTGCTGAGTTGCAATATTAATTGTTTCTCCGATATCCGCCTCTAGATCGTATAGCTCAATTGTCTTGTCCTGATAATTTTCAATAAGCTTATATTTGCCCATTCTAATGGCCGCTTTCGGGACGTCATGATGATAAACAGGATAATGCCAATAGAGTGCTCTCTCCCGCCATTCTTCTTTCTGTGTGAGAACGGGTAACAAGCTCTGCCCGGCAAGAGTGTGATTGGTACGCAAAGAAGCACCAGCAAGTTCAAGAAAGGTAGGGTAAAAATCAATACTGTTGACGATGGAGTGAGATTTTGAGTTTTCCGCTATCGTTCCAGGCCACGAGATAATCAATGGTTCCCGAATGCCACCTTCATAGATTGTTCCTTTCTCAGCGCGAAGGGGGGCATTGTTTGTCACAATGATTCCGTCTCTTTTGTCATAACGTTCAATAAGGCCACCATTGTCGGAATAAAAAATAACAATGGTATTTTGTTCCAAATTGAGTTCCTTCAAAGTTGAGACAACCTTGCCAACGCTCCAATCAAGGCGTTCGATCATTGCGGCGTATTTTGGATTGCTTGGATAACCTTCCACTTTCTTTTTTCTTTTATATTTTTGTACGAGTCTCTCGCGTGCTTCTAAAGGAATGTGCACAGCGTAGTGTGACAAAAAAACAAAAAAGCGATTATCTCTGTTCTCTCTGATAAATTTTATAGCCCGATTGGTTAGTGATGCGACTTTCTTGTAATCAGTTCCAAAGGCATCGGCATCTCTAGATTTGGCGACATCCCGAAACGCGTGACCACCGGGATTTACGTTGACCTTATTAAATCCATGGTTTTGTGGGGCATATTTACCCTCTCCCAAATGCCATTTGCCAAAATAACCGGTTGTGTAGCCTGCATCTTGTAATCTCTCCGCAAATGTTTCGATCTCCAAACTAAGAAAATGCTCTTTATTCTGTGGTGGCGTCAGTTTTTCATAGGGACGCCAATGACCAGGGATAAAGTCGATCATACCCTGCTGAACTGGGTATTGTCCGGAAAAGATACTCAGGCGTGTGGGTGAGCAAACTGGTGCAGCAGCATAAGCATTGTCGAAAAGCATACCATTTTGCGCAAGCTGTGTTATGTGAGGTGCTTCGTTAAATTGGTTTCCATAGATTGGTAAATCAGACCAGCCGAGATCGTCCGCAAGAATAAAAACAATATTTGGTTGTGTACCTTCAAGGTCTTCTGAACAGGCGACTAAAGTAAAACTAAAGGAGATGAGTGTTAGTGCACATACACACGCATGAAATAATTTCACTGCATGGCAAGGGCTTATCATGATGTTACGTCGGAAATAATCCATTGTGCTGCCTAGTTATGTTTTTGGTTTTGCGTAATGATGTCCACGCGCATCAAAATAGCATTCAAGAAAGATGCTTGAAAAGCAATAATACAAAAAAACGCTACCAAGGTTCCCCTAGGTAGCGTTTTCGTATTGCATATTGCAGAAATTTTAGCTCATGGCTTTTTGCAAATTCTTAATCAACGGCATCTAGGAAGCCGCTGATATTGGTATTCTCGCTCAAAGCGCTGGCGGTGGCAGGCTGAAGCTCTCCGTTTCTACGATGCGGCCATTCGGCTCCCGTGGCAGGACCCCATTGCAGCAAATCGTGGACAATGGCTCCTCGGTATATTATTGCATGCCGAAAATCATAGTGAAGGTGCAAGGTCCCATGAACAAACAGAATACCCCGGATATCATCTATACAATTGTCGATGAAGCTCCCGAGCTTGCCTCGGCCTCACTTTTGCCCATTATTCAGCGTTTTGCGCAGGCCGCCGGGATTAACGTGGGGACCAAGGACATCTCGCTCGCAGGGCGCATACTTGCGGCCTTTCCGGAACGTTTGACAGACGCGCAAAAACACATCGACGACCTTGCTCTGCTCGGTGATTTGGTCAAAACACCCGAAGCCAATGTGATCAAGCTGCCGAATATTTCGGCCTCGGTCCCTCAACTCAACGCGGCAATCAAGGAATTGCAAGGCCAGGGGTATGCGGTTCCCGACTATCCGGAAGCACCTGCGAATGCTGATGAGGAAGTGGTGCGCGCGCGCTACGACGCCATCAAAGGCTCTGCCGTGAACCCTGTCTTACGT
>JANQLI010000360.1 GCA_028280675.1 Alphaproteobacteria bacterium | reverse complement strand
ATTGACTCCGATTGCCGGGATCGGCGCAACACTGATCCCTTGAGGTGGTGGATTGCTTGGATCGCATATTTGATTGGCGGGTACATTCGCGACCAGCCGGAGGGTATCACCGTAACATGCCGGGTAGAATTCGATCTGGAAAATATACGGAACATCCATGACCATAAAGACCACAGCGACAATACAAAACAGCGCCATCACAATTTTATTTTGCGCGAACGCAAACCCACCACGACGCAGTAAGATACCTGCCACAATCATCAGCAGTGGCAACATTTGCCAATGCCAGTAATATCGGAGATAGGAGATGCCGGTGAGGATCGCCCCCTCGCCGATATATTTCCCAACCACGATGGCAAAGTTATCCAACCATAGAAAGATCAATGGGATCAGGATCAGAAGCGATAATGCATTGCGTTGCTCGCGCCACAGCCGAAAGGCGTAATAAAGGACGACGAGACACATCACAGTATTGATGAGATATCCAACGGTAACCATTGCGCATGCCCTCCCAAAGCATCACGAATTAATCACTGTATTTTTATTTGTCGTTACTCTCTTCTTCAGAGGTTGTTTTATCCACTGGGGTTTCGGAGTCCGACGGATTTACCTCTGATGAAACGCCTTCTGGCTGGGGCGTCATCGACTGCGCCAAGTCTTCACTTTTGATTTGCGAAGCTCCTTCACCACTCAATTGTTGGACAGCCAAGCCCTCATCTTCAGGCGTGACATCCCCTCTTGCTGCAGCAAGGACTTCTGAAGATGGTTCACGGTGATACACATAGACATAGATCGCTAAAAACAGCAGTATCACATTCGCAATCCCCATCATGAGGAAAGGTGCGCTGGGCCGCCACAGGTCAAAAAGCTGTCCACCAACAGCCAAGGCAATCAAAATACCGATCGCCCCAAACATGCCAAAAGTTCCAAACACAGAACCACGTTCTCTGTTCGGCGCTTCTTGGCCGATGAGCGCTTGTGAAGCCAAAACGCCACTGATTTCGCCCATCCCCAACAGGCCCGCGGCGATAATACCGCCTGCCGCCATGGGATTATCCATCAGGCCGATATTGATATAGCCGATCGCCGCCAAAACGATCGCAATAATGATCGCAGCCACCCGATTCATTTTATCGATAATAATGCCGATAACGGGCGCCCATAGAAGTGCAAAGGTTTGAACCAAGGCCAAATAGCCACTCGCTTGTTTTGACGCATCTTGCGGCGATAATCCTTCAGACACACCAACCTGGAGCAGCCACAACGTCATAAAGCTGCTCACGATGACAAGGTCGCCGCGTGAGACAAAAGCAGCCCCGTAGGCAAGCGCAACACGTGGATTTTTTGCAGACTTAATGCCTTTTTGCATAAGCACTAAAAAGGGTTCGTCTTTCGATCCAGCCTCAGGCACACCTGGGCGCAATCCACGCCACGCAACAAAGGCAACTAATAGCGCAAGGGAAGCAGCCGTCCAAAGCGTGTAACGCCCTGCCCAAACAGCGTTTTCAGCGCCCATGTCCGTATAGACGGAGGGCAACCGCAATAAAATCAACGCCGCCAAGGCGACGCCCATACCTTGTAAAGCACCACAAATGCCAATCAACTTGCCGCGCGATGGGTCTTGCGGATAATCCCCTTGAATGGTCGCGAGCATAGAAACGATGCATACAGCACCCACCGCATAGAAAATACGATAGAAAAACAAAAGGCCTAGAGAATCTGCCGTGGGATAAACGAAAAAGCCAAAGGCGATCAGTACAAAGCCTGCAGTCATGATCGGTTTACGGCCAATCTTATCTGCCAAGGCGCCAACTGGTCCCAGCAACGCGATCATTATCACTTCTTGCAGGAGACTGAGGTAGCTGGTGACACTACCGCGGTCACCTTCAGGAATCTTGAGATTCTCAATGAGGATATAACCTTGGAAGGTATTGATAAAAGACGTCAAGCCGATACTGAAAAACGCCACAAACATCAGGCTGTACAAATTGTAGCGCTGTGTGCCTGCCGTCAGCCAAACTGGGCCAACCTTTTGCTGGCTGCGATCAATCGTTCCGGTCATGGACATGCTGTCCGTCTCCCTCATCTCTTTTCCCAGCAGATCGCCGGATATAGCGCCAATAGTCTATAGAAGCGCAATATCCTCGCCGCGTGTCGGATAGGTCCCCTGTGCCCTTTCCACGCTTTGAGACGGATGCGTAAGCTGCATGAAGACATACGTTTATTTGTACAAAAGGATCACTCATCATGATCGCACACCATAGTGAAATCGTCAGCACACAAACACCGAGTGGAGGAGAGATTTCGGCCCTGCTCGCGCAACCGGATTCGACCCCTGCTGCTGCGGTTATTTTGATCCATGCTTTCCAAGGCTTAACAGATGAGTTTAAAGCATATGCTCCGGTTTATGCTGCGGCCGGTTATGTCGCCCTGGCTATTGATCTCTATGATGGCAAAGTCGCGACTGACTTCGAGGAAGGCTTTGCAATGATGAACGCCCTCAACGACGACCACGCGCATGAGACGTGTGCTGCTTGGGTGGATTGGTTGAGAGAGCAGACTTTTTGCAGCGGTAAAGTTGGCACCGTTGGCTGGTGCTTTGGCGGCCGATGGTCATTGAATGCCTCCATTGCGGCGCCCGTTGACGCCACTGTGGTCTATTACGGCGGTGTGGATCGGCCTGATGCAGATCTCAAAAAGCTTTCCGGGCCCGTGCTCGCGCATTTCGGTGAGCAAGATATGGTCGTGCCCCATGATCAAATTCATGATTTTGAAGCACGAATGACGGCGCTCGGGCATCCCCTCACGCTTCATTGGTATGATGCTAATCACGCCTTTGCGAACCACCACGCTGAAGGGATGTATGATGAGGACTGCGCCAATCAAGCTGATGCGCGGACGTTCGCCTTTCTGCATGAGCATCTCAGCTAAATGATCATCATCGCGAGATCAAGACGCCTGTCCAGAACGGCAAGTATTTAGCGCATCATTTGGGGGATATGACGGGACCGTTTTACGATCCAGCCAGAGAGACACCAAATCCCATAGGTCAAGATCAATGACAGGTAACCATCGACGGCATAATGCCAAGCCAGGTGGACCGACCCGATCAAGATCATTCCAAGATATGCATACATCACCGCGCCAAATATCCGCGAGGTGCGCCATGCCGTTAACGCCATGAGGAAGGCCACGGAGACATGTAAACTTGGCATTGCTGAAATACCGGCGCCAATGCCATCCGTATTGCTGGTGAAGTTTTCCCATAAATAGGCTTGCGCAGTTAATGCCCAATTCGGAAAGACCTCTGCTGCAACCTGGTGATAACTTAACAATGCTGCATAGGGATTAACACCATCAACGAAGTGTTCGTAATAGACGGGCCCTGCTGAGGAAAGCAAGACAGCGGCGAGACCACCAA
Source organism: Alphaproteobacteria bacterium (assembly GCA_028280675.1). Lineage (GTDB taxonomy): Bacteria > Pseudomonadota > Alphaproteobacteria > SMXP01 > SMXP01 > JANQLI01. The sequence goes on along the minus strand of JANQLI010000360.1, from coordinate 9,191 downwards.
GCAAAGACCACGCGAAGATGAAGCTATACAAGTATTGCATACGCAGCTTGGGGGATTTGGCGCTGAGCACATGCCACCACAGAAACAGATACATCAATGGCAGCCAAAGATTATAAAAAAAGCTGATGATCGACGTGATGAGCGGGTGTCCCAATAACGGCTGCAGCCATTCCCAAGGCGCAGTTCCAAAGTGCAGCCACACATCCATCTCCATGAACAATTCATCATAGGCAAACGGGTGAATGGTCGGGATCGCCGTTTTTAACGCTGTGAAAAAGGATGCAAAGAACGGCACAAGAAGGAATGGAACGGTGACATAGGCGGCCCGCTCCCATGTTAATAACTGATCATGATGGATTTTCTCGTCGATACGGCGGAACGAAAAAGATTTGTTCTCGACCACATATTCAATCGCCGCGCCGATCAGATAACACGTCAGTGCTAAAGCAGGCGGAATAGCCGCGCTCAGAAAATACTTCCAGTTTAGCAACCAAAAAGACCGGTCATAGATAATCAATGTGATTGAAACCGTGAGCGCATAAGCCAATACATAAGCAATCAACCAACGATAGCGGAGGCTGTGGTGTTGAAAGAGCGCAATGAGCTCTTCTTTCGTTTTCGCACGGATAGACTTGTCGAGGGAAAGGGATACATCACTCACGATCGCATACTCACGCTGAACCCGCCATTACATTACCAGTGACAGGCATATCAAAGTGAGGTTAAGGGGCCGTGAAAAGACACTTTGATAAAAACGGAAACAGTCTGTGCTGAGAATCGTCGATTAAAGATTTGTTAACCAAACAGATCACAAGAAGATAATATCGCATGCAAGACCAATCCTGCACACGCCTACTCTAAAAAGAGAGTCTGTGCGACTGTGAAAGCGTCAATGGCATTGTTCATAGAACCTTCAAGACCACCAAGCGTCGCATCGACTTCCTGTGTTAGGGCAATGGGATAATCCTCTGACGCGAGAATTTTGGCTGTTAAATCCTCATGCACGGGCACAAAACTCTCATACGTGTTGAGCAGAATATTCGCAGCATTGATGAAGTCTTGCGCGTTATCTTGTTCCGATGCGTCAATCTCATCAATCGAATTGCGGACCGTATTCAGCCGCTCTGTCAGCAAGTCATCTGACAACTCAAGAAGCAGCACTGTGCCTCTGTGGTTTTCCGATGTTGGGTCACTCGCCCGGCGCAACACATCATGCATGGTCGTCACACCATCTGTGGCATGATTGAGATCATCAATGACTTGATTACTAAAAGAGATCGTTTCATTGCGTTGTTCGGTTTCGACGTACTCCGCAACGTCCATGCCCCAAAAGAACAGGCGGTAAATCACACCGCCGAAAACTAAAATAACCGCTAATATGCCTGCTAAACGTTTCATGATTATCCCCTAATAAATATTCATGCTTAAAGGTCACATCCCCATGATGAGTCGCACATTTTGGCGTGCGCAACTGAATTTTCGATCTCTTCCGGTGTGAGCATAACTTCCAGACGGTCTCTTTGTGCTTCAGCCTCAGCAACCCCATACTTCCGGGCAAGGCCATACCAGGCATGCGCCTTTATAATATCCTTTTCTATGCCGCGCCCTTTTTCATACAACACAGCAAGATTGTAGGCCGCAGCGCCGTGCTTATTTTCATAGGCCGCCCAAATATACCACCGCGCCGCCATATAATCGTCTTTCTCAACACCTTGTCCGAGCTCATACATCCGGCCGATGGCGTAACGCGCCGAAGCATCACCGTTATCCCCCTCTGCCGCCAATCGGAACCATTTTATGGCCTCTTCGTAACTTTGCTCGACAACAATGCCTTGCGCATAAAATGAACCCATATTGAATTGGGCCACTTTATTTCCTTTGCTAGCCCCAGAGAGAATCCATTTATGCGCCTCTTGCTCATTCTTCTCAACGCCCTGACCCACCGCATAAGCGATACCAAGATAACTCTCACCAGCAGCATCGCCCAGCTTTGCTGCTTTGCGGAACCAATACGTTGACTCGTAATAGTCTTGTTCCACATGTATGCCCTGCGCATAGGTTTCGCCGAGAAAAACCTGAGATGGCGTGTGATCTTGTTCTGCCGCACGGCGCACCCATTTGAGCGACTCATTAATGTCTGGTGGAATCTGCTCTTGAATAAGTGGCGGGACCTGTTTGCCCCCCGCATAAAGACCCGCCAAATAGATTTGCGAGTCGAGATGCCCTTGTTCAGCAGCCCGGCGATACCATTTGGTCGATTCCACCCAATCCTGGTCGAGAAAAGCATTCTTGCCGTAATAGTCGCCTAAATATACTTGCGCATCGAGATCTCCTGCTTGCGCCTTCGCCGTCATCTCGGCAAGTTCTTTGTCACCCTGTTCGATTAAGCGGTCAAAGATATTTTCTTGGGCGAGACTAGCCGGAGAAAAAGCAGTCATCACAGTGAGTGATGTCACGAAAAAATACTTACTAACAACAGACACAATCTATCCCCCCAACGTGATCCGTATTCCCTAATGACTCAACTTATCAGTCTGCGGCCAAAGACAACAATTTTATTGTCAGAGTCATGTCCAATATCAGCCCGGCCAAGATAGGCAATGCCTGAACGAGCGCACCAATATTGTACGATCTCTTCGACCGTCATCCCAAACGGATAATCATTTTCCGGAACATCACTGCAACGCCCAAGGCGAATACCTGCAACCTGCCGAATCGTCTCATGACTGGTGATGTGAAACATCATGCGGTCAATGGCATAGTGATATTCGCTGACCTCTTCCAACATCAACACATGATCCGAGAGATCCGGCGCATAGGATGTGCCAAGAAGATTATTTAAAATGGTGATATTAAAGGCAGCAACTGGATCATCGTGGATACTCGGCTCCAGTGTGCTGTCATCACGGGTGATGAGATAAGCAAGCGCCCGCTCAATTGCCGCCTTACCGCCATCACGCAACAAGTCTGCCGGCATCGGGCCGTGCGCCACATGCGGAAAACCGGCTTTATAAAGAGCACCGAGAAGAAACCCTGCGTCGCTATAACCGAGATATGTTTTTGCCTTGGCCACATCAGTAAGCATAGGGACAACACTCTCTAAAATACGACATGCCCCATAACCGCCGCGCGCCACCCAAAGCGCATCAAATGCAGGATCATTGGCAATATCGAGAAATGCGCGCGCACGAACCTCATCACTGCCTGCAAAATGGCCTTCACGGATCAAACAGTGGGGATGAACATGAATGTCAATTGTGGCGCTGAGATCAAGCGCACGCACCACATCAAGAAGCTGGGTTTGAATGCCTGTGTCAATAGGCGCACCGGGGGCCACAACACCAATCCGATATGTGCTCTTACCCATCGCGCATCCTTCAACATTCATTTGCTATTCACATGTAGCCCCTATACCTATACCGCATGAGCGTTAATAAACACTATTTCTTCTGCGGCATCGGTGGAAGCGGCATGCTGCCTCTGGCGATGATCGTCGCCGGACAAGGCCATAATGTGGCGGGATCTGACCGCTCTCTTGATCAGGGCCATACAACAGCAAAGTTCGATTATTTGCGAGCGCAAGGGATCACGCTGTTTCCTCAAGATGGCAGCGGCCTTACAGAGGCGAATCAAATTCTCGTCGCCTCAGCCGCTGTGGAAGACACGATTCCCGATGTCAAAGCGGCGAAAGATGTCGGCGCGACCCGAATGGACCGGGCTGAATTATTGTCACAGCTTTTTAATGCGGCCCCAAAAAGCATCGGCGTCGCAGGCACCAGTGGTAAATCCACCACCACAGGCATGATCGGTTGGATTTTACATGACCAAGGTTTGACCCCGACCATCATGAATGGGGCGGTGATGAAAAACTTTGCCGCGGATGACGCGCCCTTCGCCAGCGCTGTTGTAGGACAAAGGGATCTCTTTGTCAGTGAAGTCGATGAGAGTGACGGCTCCATCGCGCGCTATAGCCCAACAATCGCGCTTGTGAATAACATTGCGTTAGATCACAAAACAATGGATGAGCTGCGCGCCCTCTTTCGGCATTTTGTCGGCAAATCAAAGATGGCTATTTTAAATCTCGACAATGATGAGGCAGCAACATTAGCAGCCGGGCGTCTCGCCGAAGAACGATTGACCTATAGCCTGGAGACTAAGACAGCAAATTTTCTTGCCGCAGATCTCAACCCTGCTTCTGAGGGGATTCGCTTTCGCGTGATCGAAACATCCTCGCAGGAAAGCGCTGACATTCATTTACATATGCCGGGCCGTCACAATGTATCGAATGCGCTGGCGGCTGTGGCGGCAGCACGTGCCTGCGGAGTATCGCTAGCCGATGCAGCCGCATCGCTCAGTTCTTTTCAAGGGATTCGCCGCCGTCTGGAGTTTGTTGGCACAGCGAATGGCATAACAGTGATTGATGATTTTGGACATAATCCAGATAAGATTACAGCGAGTTTAAACACATTGCATGATTTTCCTGGGCGATTGGTTGTGATGTTCCAGCCGCATGGTTTTGGTCCGTTAAAACTGATGAAAGATCAATTGATCACGAACTTTGCAACAAATCTGTCAGAAGAAGATGTGCTGCTCATGCCACCACCTGTTTATTTTGGCGGGACCGTGGATAGAAGCGTGACAAATACAGACATCATTGTAGGCGTGTCCGCCAAAGGCCGCAACGCATACGCATTAAAAGACCGCGCGGCATGTGGCGCGAAAATTCTTGAGATCGCAAAACCAGGAGACCGCATTGTTGTCATGGGCGCGCGCGATGATACCCTGTCCATCTTTGCAAAAGACCTCCTGACGCAACTTTCCTCCTAAAACAAAAGACCCGCCGGTAATAGGCGGGTCTTAGAAAGAAGCACAAAGCATATTCTTACCTTACTTACATTGCTGAGTCCTTAAACGATCACGATGGCTTCAAGAGCGCGCGTTGCTGTGGTCATCACGGTGACAAAAATTGTGCTGTAGGTCACCAATTCAATGGCATTCCAAAAAGACATTTTTCTTCTCCGTCAGTCTTGGTTCGGGCTCATCCCCAACCGTTGAGAAGAAGACTAGGGTTCATCTGATGAGCGCGATGTGACAGTCATCACACTAGACACCTTTTTTGGGAATGCGCTTTAGAATCAAGTATCTAATGCCATTGATCTACACAAATGGATGAAAACAACCTATGTTCCTGTAAAGTGGAACGCAGGTGCGTGGACAACGAGGCCCCTTCAGATGGATTTCAACACAATCATGTATGGCATTTCCGTCTGGGCCTTGCCGGTACTGCTAGCAATCACACTCCACGAGGCAGGACATGCATGGGCCGCAGACAAATTGGGCGATCCCACCGCTAAATCTTTAGGCCGTGTGTCGTTTAATCCCATCGCCCATGTGGACCCTATGGGCACGATTGCTTTTCCCGCGATTTTGATTTTGATCGGGTCTCCTTTTCTATTCGGATGGGCGAAACCCGTGCCTGTCAATTACAGAAATTTGCGTCAACTGCCGCACGATATTGGCAAAGTCGCAGCAGCAGGTCCCCTCGCCAATGTGCTCCTCATCATTGTCTCTGTGATTGCCTTTAAGCTATCGGTCTTCTTTTCGCCGGTGGTGGCTAATTGGATGCAAATCAACGCCGTCAATTCCATCATGATCAATACGATTCTTGCAGCCTTTAATATGATCCCGCTCCCACCACTTGACGGGTCAAAGGTCCTTCAAGCCTATGGCCCCTACGGTGCGCAGCGCTGGGTCGCTCATATGGAACAATTCGGCATGATGCCAATTATCATTTTGATCTTCGGCTCAAGTTTGCTCGCGAGTCTTACAGACGTGAATCCGCTCATGATTGTGCTCGGCAGTGCGCTTGAATTTGTCTTCTGGATTGTAGAGCCGATTTTGTGGCCCGTCCTTGAGCCGAGCTTGTGATCCCTCACACGCAATTACCACTGCAGTAGTCTTTCGCTTGGTGTAGCCGCATATACGCGTCAACATCTCCGCTTAGCATCGCCCCTCAAACCTAATGAAACCCATAAACCCTAGAGGGTGCGACAATTTGCGAATGATTATCATTTGCAAATCTAATAGAAATCATTCATCCTCTTCAGCGGAGAACACGTCACAACGAGAGTGAAGACTAAATACTTGATATTTAAGGAGATTTAAAATTGTCGATTGTAAACGATTTGACTTTAGAGGATTTGGGATTCGGCGCCGGTATGGCGCTTTGGGGATTTCGCGCCTGTGCGATGGGCTGCAGCCGGTGCAAAACCCTCGCTGAGGGCTATCACCGTACCCTTCAAGACGATGGTGGAGCGGCTCTCATTGCACTCGCGCGCCTTGCGCGAGAAATTGGCAAAAATGGCTCACGGAAAGTGATTCTCATGCCAACAGGGTATATTCAGATCACAGCGGATGAGCTGAGCCTGATCGCGGCACTGGCAGCCGCCCAAGACGCCGATGAGGCCCTGTGTAAGGCACATCTCACCTGGATACTCGCCTCAACACAAACGGACTTCGCCCTGTCCTACGCCACATCGTTCAGTACAGCTTTTGCAAGGCGCGGTCTTGAAATTCGCACACCCGACATCAACTTGAGTACGCCGGTTGCGGAGATCACCGCGCCGACGGTGCGCTCAATCGGTCACGCCTAACAGGATATAGTCAGGACGAGGAGTCCTCTTTGTACATGTGCTCTTGAAGATAATTCGGCAACCCGGCCTGATCGATACGGTTTTGCTGGGTTTCGAGCCAATCGATATGCTCTTCCGTTTCTTCGAGAATATGCTCGAAGATTTCGCGTGAGACATAATCCTTTTTCTCTTCACATAGCGCGATGGCTGTTTTCAGACAGCCTTGATTGGTCGTCTCAACCCCGAGATCGCTTTCAAGCATCTCTGGGACATTTTCACCAATATGCAACTTGCCGAGATCTTGCAGATTGGGAAGGCCATCAAGCATCAATATACGCTCGATCAGCATATCGGCATGTTTCATCTCACCAATCGATTCTTTGTAGACCTTGTGGCCAAGACGTTCATATCCCCAGTCTTTGAGCATACGTGCATGAAGAAAATACTGGTTAATCGCCGTGAGCTCATTTTTGAGAATAAGATTGAGATGCATCAAAACATCTTTTTCGCCCTTCATGTATATTGTCTCCTTATGCGCCGTCTTAATGGCTGGCGGCTATGAATTATGGGTCAGAATGCCACACTTTCTTAACTTGACATTGATAATCATTCTCAAGTAGAAAGAGCGCGTTAATACAGTAGGATGGTATGTAATCCGATGTTTGTTTGCAATTGCAATGCATTAAATCAACGAAACATCAAAGACGCCGTGGACGCAGGAGCCAAATGCTGGCGTGAGGTCCACGGCCATCATGGCTGCACACCCCAATGCGGCGCATGCGAAGATGAGATCACAGAAGAAGTCGATAAACATAACACAAGCGCAGCAAATGCCCTCCCTATTGCGAATGACAACGCTCCTGCGTCACGGATAAGCGAGAATCTTTAAGAGGTTCCGCCCCCCTCTTTTATTGCTGCTGCTCTGCTACAACACCCATGGCCGTGCTGATTATGGGGATCAGCAGATAACGCAATCCAATATCGTACATATATTCGCCCATGCTCATACCCGACATGGGGAGGAGTATCAGTGCGTCGAGAAACCAATTGATCAATAACCACAACACGCCAATGGACACCCCGGTGACAACACTTGGCTGAATGCGCTTAAAGGTCAGCATAAGAAGAAAGACGCCCACGCCGCCGCCCAAAACAACCATAAGCGATTTGAAAAGCGGTTGGGCAACAAGAAGCTCACCCTGCGGCGTGAAAAAGAAAAAAGACATGACGAATGGAAGTGCCCAGGACAGCACGCCAAAAATCAAGACACGGGGATTTATCAGTAGAGAGTGAAATGACATCTTATTATGCCTTCTGTTCCCAAGCACCTTTTTGGTTCTGCTGCCAATAGGTGACATCACACCCGATGTCTTTGACTTTCGTCCAATACGCACGTGCAGCTTCGACGGCTTCGTCATCACGGCCATCGAAGATTTTGATACAACGTGTATAGCGACTAGGATTATCCGCTTCGGCACCATCAACGAGGAACAGCGCTTCGGCCTCATTTGGATTTTCATCATCCGTTGTCAGGTAAATTGGCTGGTCGGTGCTATGACCATCCTTCTCGGCGCCATGTGGAAGAAATCGATTTGGATTATATGTCCAAAGATGCGTGTTGATATAGTCGATACGCTCATCACTGCCCGCACGCACCACTGCACGCCATCCCTTTTTGAGGGTTTTCTCAAGCAGATCAGGCAGCACGCGTTCGAGCGTCGCGCGCTCAAGATGATAAAACCAAACTTCCGTGGTGTCTTTTGCCATAAATACCCTTAACTATTTTTCCTCGTAATTTTCGGCGACAAATTGGTTTAGCAAACGCACACCATACCCTGTGCCACCGGAGGGAACCGTTGGAGCTGTTTTGTCATGCCAAGCCATACCCGCAATATCAAGATGCGCCCACGGCACTTTATTGACAAATCGCTCAAGAAATTGCGCCGCTGTGGTAGAGCCGCCATAGCGCCCGCCGATATTTTTCATATCGGCAATTTTCGAATTGATCATCTTATCGAAGGCTGGCCCCATGGGCATACGCCAGAGCTCTTCACCCGTGGCTTTGCCTGCCGCGATGAGTTTATCCGAGAGCTCATCATTGTTGGAAAAGAGCCCAGCATATTCATGGGCGAGTGACACCATGATCGCCCCTGTCAGCGTCGCAAGATCAACCATGAGTTCTGGCTTAAAGCGATCTTGCGTGTACCACAGCGCATCGGCCAACACGAGACGCCCTTCCGCATCGGTATTGATCACCTCAATGGTCTGCCCTGACATAGAAGTGACCACATCACCAGGGCGCTGTGCGTTGCCATCCGGCATATTTTCAACAAGACCAATGATGCCAACCGCATTCACCTTGGCTTGACGCGCGGCCAGAGCATGCATGAGACCGGTCACCGTACCAGCGCCGCCCATATCCCATTTCATCATCTCCATGCCCGCCCCTGGCTTCAAGGAGATACCGCCCGTATCGAAGGTCACACCTTTCCCAATAAAAGCAATCGGTTTCGCTTTGGTGCTGGTCGCCCCATTCCATTGCATAATGACCATCTGCGA